>JALSKP010000851.1 GCA_026988815.1 Myxococcales bacterium
TCAGCCGCAAAACCTTCCTCATCTTGGGTTAAAAGAAAATGAATATCGTTTTGCGACCAATGATCGATATTAAGTTCATTGTGTTTATGAACGCGTGAGAAACCAAAGGTTTTGAACAGTTTTTCTAAGTTATGCTCAGCAAGACCGGAAAATTCTGTAAACGCAATACCCCGAAGGCCAACTGGATTCGATTCTGTCATCATGAACTCCTTTATTAAATTCAATCTAATACAGTGAATATAGGACCCAATTTTAGGTATTTCAACCCCAAAGTATTTTCATTTTGGGATCAAATCACCGATTTTCTTTTACATTGTAGATGAAATTTTTGACATTCAGCTTTTTCTTTTCTCTGCCTCACTTTCATTGAGGTTTTGGCGAGGTAGGAGATAATTTTTTTCCTTCAAAAAGCAAAAAAAAAGCCCAATCGTTTGGACTTTAACTCATCGCCTTCGAACTTATTTCGTAGGGGTCACGTTCCCTTTTGGCATCTTTAATTTCGGCATTTTCAACTTTGGCATCTTTGCGTCGCCTTTACCTGGCATACCTTTCGGCATTTTACCACCGGGAATTCCCATTCCTCCCATTCCAGGCATTCCCATCGGCTTGGATTTAAACTTCGGATTGTCTTTAACGTTTTTGATGAAGGTCTCAACCTTTAGTTTCTCTTTTTCTGCCTTGAGAAAGGTTTCCATGACGCCTTTCATTTTTTGCATTTCAAGTTGCTGTGAAATCATGTCAGACACTTCTTTCAAGGGCGTTAATCCGCCATCTTTTTTATCAACAACTTTGATAACGTGATAACCAAATGCCGTAAGAACGGGTTTGGTTACAGCACCTTTCTTTGTTGCAAAGGCCGCTTTAGAAAATTCTGGAACCATTCTTTCTTTGGTGAAGAATCCAAGGTCGCCGCCTTTAGGCGCGCTAGGACCTTCGGACTGAGCTTTGGCCAAGGCAGCAAAATCAGCGCCGGGTTTCTTGGCAAGTTTGTACACCTCCATCGCTTTTTTCTTTGCAGCCGCGAGAGCTTTCTTATCGTCTTTCTTCGCTTTGAAAAGGATATGGCTTGCCTTAACTTCAGCCTTTTTTTCGAAACGTGCTTTGTTTTTAGTGTAGAACTCTTTGACATCTTTATCGCTTACTTTGATGTCGTACTTTTTTGCGAGCAAAGCTTTGAGGGCGATCCCTTTTTTCATGTCGCCTTTGATATCTTTTTCAGTAAGACCAGCACGCTTGTAGAATTGCTCAACGCCACCGGGGTTTTTACTCATTTGATCTAAGAATTTTTTGAATTCAACTTCAACTTCTTCGGCTTTGATATTTGAAAGTGTGGACTCAACAGCCATTTCGACGATTGTTTTATTGACCAAATTGTCGATAATTTGCGTTTTCATCATCGCAATTTTTGGAGCAGGAATCATCGCCGCCATCGGAGCGATCTTCTTAACTTCGTCATTGAAAGCTTGCGCGGAAATTTCCTTTCCACCAATTTTAGCAATCGGTCCCTCAGCGGTATAAGGAAGAATAGGAGCAGCGCTTTCAGCAGGCTTGCTAGGCTCGTCCTTTTTTTCTTTCTTATCTAATTTCGCGCTGGCTTCTTTGCCATCCTTCTTATCTTTTACCTCGTCCTTTTTGGCGGTCTCGGCATTCGCTTTCTCGTCAGTTTTTTTATTTTTTGGCTCACATGCCATCGTCGCCGATACGGCGAGACTAAGAAGAATGATAAATAAATTTTTGTTGAACATTGGGTTCCTGATGGTTAATGAATTCGCTTCTGGAATTCGTATAAAGAGGCAACAAATACCGGGTTGATGGTCTATTCGTCAAGGCTTTAATGTTCTGAGCAATATGCGCATTTTTGACACACTTCATTTGATTTTGCCGACGTATTCATTGACGACATACACTTACGAGAATTTAGGGCATTAAAATAGCCAGCCAAAACTGTCTCCTACTCCTAAAAAGGTCTTGATTTCTAATCCAAAGCCCCTTGAAAGTCCGTTCCCATACTGAGGACGAAGGAATATGTTTGATGCCATCTACCACCTTGATAACGAAAAAGACGCAGATAAACTCGTCGCTCTTCTTGGCGCCGAGTGCTTCGCAGAACTGGACAAGTACGGATTCAACATGGGAAGTTGTGCGATTTTTCCTGGGGACCTAAATCTGAAGGGAAGTATAAAAGACCTACACGAGGACTTGATCCTTCGACTCGACGAAGAGTATCTCACGACCATTATTGTCGTCGGCAATCTTATCGTTGAGGGACGTCTTGATAACACAAAAGAGGCTCAATAACGCCAAGCCTATTCTTTCGGAATCGACTTGAAAGTCGGTTTATTGTTCGGGAAAGAAGCGAATTGGCGAAGGATCTACTCGCTGTAGTCCAAGCGTATAGCATACAACTTCGCAGTCCCATCACGACCCTCGCCCCATAGGTGGTAGAACACAAACAAAGAGGACCCTGAAACTGCAATCCCCTCCAAACGATGGTCGGGATTCCAATCCATTTTTAAAAGCTTCCCTGAATAAAGATACAAGGTCGATTCAAAGGTGAAAGCTACCGCGAAACGTCCTCGGTTAGCGCTTGCTTTGACAACGTCCACGCTGGTGTTGATTGGAAGGTCGACCTCGATAAATGTATCTTCTTTTTGCTTCCCCTTTCCATCCTCTAAAAAGACATGAACACCCGATGGCGTCGTATCAGATTGTTGCCAACCCTCTACATATTCAGTTGTCAGTAATCGCCTATCGTAAGCTTTAGGATCAAAAAATCCCTCGATCGAGGAATAAGGAGCGACATTGTAGTCTTCGATGTAATCATCGCAACGATCGTAACTATACTTTCCATTCTTATAACCCCATACGTAGGTGCTTGACTCGTCTTCGCTGGTTTGAAGTTCGGAAACATATTGAGCACTTCCATCTGGGAAAACCACACAATAATCGATATCACTGGTCTCGCCACAATCTGATGAAACCAGCTTTTCTAGGAGTTTGACCGTCATCTCCCCATCGTTGAGAGAAGAAATGCCTGCTTGCTCACCCACCGCACATCCAATAACCTTTCCTCGGGTAGAAATCGTTAAATCGCCAATGCTTCCTTTTATGGATTTGACACGCACGATACTACCGTTAACGCTAGCCCAAAAAGGTTGACGTTTTTGTTGAAATGAAAGGTAGGCTTGGCCCTCAATCGCAATGGAGGCGTCCAAATACGCAGTACCGAGTTGGCCGTCATCAATAAGCACCGGATCTGACTTGTCAAAACTCAAGGTCGCCTTCTTCCAACTGAATTCAGGCTCAGTATAATGTATCGGATTTTCTTCAGGATCTGTGAGATCTCCACATGCGCCCATCATAAAAATCATTAACATTGCGTACTTGTACATTCCTTCTCCTAATATTTAATTAATATAAACGTATAGCAAATTACGTGCCCTATCTTTGAGCGAATAGATCGGAGTCAAGATAACCAGACACCAGATATAAATGTCGGTCTCCCTCAGTTTTTCATGGCTATCAGGTTGCAATCTTCAGTGAGCCTAGTTAAAATTAAGATTCTATTTAGATGTATGTATTAAAATAAAAGGATAAAAAAAATGGAAACAGAATTTCTCGAAGACGGACCCGGGTGTTTTGACCAACTCAAAGATTCAATCGCAAAAGTAGGTATTGGATTTGTCATGATCCTCATCGCTTTCTCGCTCACATTTTGGAACGAAGGACGTGCCGTTAAACGTGCACAAGATCTTGCCTTTGGAAAAGGCTCCGTCGTTTCCATCTCGTCGGATAAAATAGATTCCGGCAAAGTAGGAAAACTGGTTCACACGAGTGGTAAACTCGCCGTCAAAACGGACGTCGTCGATCCACATTTTAAAATTCACGCCAATGCGCTCGGCCTTACACGTACAGTAGAAATGTATCAGTGGAAGGAAAAGAAAACCAAGAAAAAGAAAAAGACAAAGTACTCTTACGAGCAGGTGTGGTCTTCCTCCTCTATTAACTCATCATCTTTCAAAAAGACGAAATTTAATAACCCTGGTTTCCCAGCGTTTAAAACCGAGACCTTCCATTCTAAAAACGTAAGCTTAGGTGCATATGGATTAGATGATGTACTTATTAAAAAATGGTCAATTAGCGATTCCTACACCCCCAAAGCGGAAGAACTTTCGGCCTTCGGCAAGGTCAATGGTTTCTCGCCCGTCCTTGACGGAACGACGGTTCTCTACGGAACGCCAGGTTCACCCGTTGTGGGAGACGTTCGCGTATCCTTCAAAATCGGCGCGCCAGGAGAGGCATCGGTCGTTTCAGGTTTAGAGAAAACCAAACTCACCCCCTTCACCAGCGGGGAAATGAACGGCACTTTAGCCTTATTAGAAAGTGGAACGAAAAGCTCAAACGCAATGTTCCAAACTGCAGAAGATGAAAATACGATGATGACGTGGATTCTTAGGCTTGTTGGATTCTTCCTCATGTTTATCGGTTTTAACCTCCTCTTCGGCCCCCTTGATACGGTAATGAGAATGATCCCCATCATCGGCGCTGTGATCGATTTTGGTACCACACTTATCGCAGGTCTTCTTGCCTTCGGTCTTACCTTCATCACTATTTCAATCGGTTGGATCTTCTACAGACCTCTCATCGGCATCCCTCTTTTGTTGATCGGATTTGGAGCCATCGGAGGAATTATTTTCCTTGCAATGAAAGCCAATAAGAAAAACAACGCAAGCGCGACCGCCTAATCTAGGATAACGAAGAGGCCAACGCATCTTCGGTCAACTCAAAGATAACATTTAGGGCATTGAGTCTAGCAAGCCAGCTGAGCGGAATCCCGTTTTTGGGATCCAGTCCATAGGCTGCTCCCAATACCGACCCGACAAAAATAGCCCGTCCTGCGTTATCACCGCCAGCTAGGATATTTTGACGGACTCCGTCACGGTAGTCACTCACCGAATTGAGGATTGCAACACTTAATGGAAAGGCATCTTTGACCACACAGCTCATTCCAAATTCTTGGCCAAGAGATTCCGGCGTGGATGCGGTCGAAGACAAGGCCTCCTCGATACGACTTTTTACAGATGCTGGAGATGCCAAACGCGCATTCTCTATAGCTCCTGCGATCGATTCTCCAAGAATAACGGCTTCTAATACCCGCGCGCCAAAAAGAGAGAAGGCAACCGCTTGCCAATACTGAAGGTCATGTGACCCTCGGTCATATTTAAAAGTACTTCAACGTGCCCCACCTATCCCTTCGCGTCGTCTCCCAGTTGTTTTTGGCGAACGAAGCCTTCGGACAGATTTGGCGAAGCCCTTCTTTACTTTAACGGAGTCTCCTATTGATATTAGTTACCGTTAGTTTACTCATAGGTGGAATGACCCACTCTTGACACCATTTCCAGACAGCTCCGGGCTCCTTCAGAAGAATATCTTCGGGATGGGTCAGTATTGAAAAACCAGACCCATCATCCAGAAGAATCTCACATCCCACAAATTCAAATTCATCTTCAAATTCACTTATACTAACTATTCTACTTGGCAGCGATAGGAATTCCGGGATTGCCTCTACAAAGAAAAACCTCGTCCCGTCGTCATGAAAATCACCAACCACTATAGGTGTTTCGTCGTCAATCAACCAAATACTAGGATTAGGATACCGGTCCTCCAATATCTGATACCTTGAACCATTCAGAGTAAGAACGACGGTATGGTCAAGAGCTTCAAGGGCTTCGTTATTTTGCGGAGAAAACTCGACTACTATTTCAATCTTCTCTAAAATTGAATCCAAAAATTGTCCGAATATCATTATTGTCCTTTATTTTGCTTCGTTCCAATGCTTCCTAATGCTCTCCTTTTAACATATCTAGATTTGTAACATACTGTCCATTTGAACGCCTCACAATTAGTCCATCGCCGAAACGGCTAAATATAGCGCCTTCGCCGATTCCCGGAAAATAACCAGTGCGTTGTTCACCAAATTCAATAACTCTTTCGATGTAATTTTTTTGTATCGATCGGTCTTTATCTTTTTTCCAACGGCCGTTGCCTGAACTGGCAGAAGTATCACGAGCATTTTGAGCATG
>JALSKP010000852.1 GCA_026988815.1 Myxococcales bacterium
CATAGCGAAAAAGCGATTACGATTTCCTCATCCCTCATCGACGATGAGGAAGACCTCGTTCAGGCAAGAAACATCGCCTTTGGTGCGCGACATAGTTTGGCCGTTAACGATGCCAAGGCCTCAAATTTTGATGCGGCCCTCGACCATTTGGAAAAAGGTCTTAAATTCATCACCTACCTGCGTGAAAATGGCGCGCCTGGTATTGATGTTCAAGCTGCCCAAACCTGCCAGCAAATTAGTGTTCTTCTTTTTGAAAACGACAGATTTGATGATGCCAGCGACATCGGTAAAAGTGCCTTGGATTTTTCAGAAAAAGCCTATGAGACCATCGGCGAACAAACCATTCCCGTATATTTGACCAGTCAAATGAACCTTATCAGCTATTACGAAAAGCAAGGCAATTATAGCGGCGCGGAGGATTCTTTGTGGAAATCGTTGGATTTCATCGGAGACCATCCCCAGATTTTAGAGCGTGGCAAAGCCTTTTACGAAACCTGTCGAAACCAAGCCGACACACGTCTTGAAAAAGGCGGGCTTCCAAGGGAAGAGGTTGAAGAAGGCCTGAACGAAAGAATCACCAAAATTGGCGGTATTTCCGAAGAAGAATAGGCTCCTATAATTCACTCGCAATATCTTCTGCACGTTTGAATTTTTCAATAATATTTGAAAGCCCCATCCCAACCATAATCGCAATCACAAAAGTAAAGATGCCTTTGGATGCAAAGATTGCTGCAAAAGCGGGGCCTGGACAGAGACCGCTCAGTCCCCAGCCCACTCCGAAAATAGCGGCTCCGATTAGAAGTTTGGGTGTGATTTTACGATTCTGGGGAACCTCAAAACGGGATTCAAAAATGGGTTTAGGTGTTTTAGAAACGACGCGAAAAATGACACCATAGGTCAACACCGCGCTCCCCAACACAAAGAGAAGAGAGGGATCCCAATTTCCTGTAAAATCGAGGAAAGCGCGTACTTTTTCAGGCTTGGTCATTTCGCTAAGCACCAAGGCGCTCGAAAAAATACCTCCAGCAATAAAGAGAAGTAGAAATTTCATAGGACGCCTCCGACGAAGACGGTAAGCGCGCCGGTGGTGATGAAGGTCAAGGTCGCTAAAATGGACCGCTTTGAAAAGCGGGCATTCCCACAAATGCCGTGACCGGCGGTGCATCCATTGCTGATGCGGGTTCCAAATCCGACGAGAAGGCCACCAATAATCAGTCCGCTGTTACTTAAATCGGGTTGGGAAAAAGAGCTTGGAAAGAAAGCGAAAAGCAGTCCTCCGCAGGCAACCAATCCAAGTAGAAAGGCTAACTTCCATTGTTGGGGATTTCGCGCGAGCGCACCGTTGGCGATACTGGAAATTCCTGCGACCTTTCCAACGGTGATAAAAACGAGACCGACAGAGACGCCGAGCATAGCGCCGGCGATAATGAGTGTTAAAATGTTCATGATAGAACCTCAAAGAGCGAGGTTCGAAATAGTAAATCCGTATAAGATTTCATATTTTCCTCGAGCAAAGTAGTCCTCCAAACCATTGGAGGACTTTAATTATGAATTATTGAATTTTCTTTGCTGCCAATGGCCCGCTAGAGGAGGAACTCTAACACCAGACTCGCCAGGCGCCGTTTTTTGTATGTGGTGAAGATAGGTTCATCTTTACATCCAAAGGGTTCGAATCCAAAACGTTCGAAGGAAGGCGATTGTTCCTTAAAGTCGGTTTTATTTCAAACCATTTTAAAAAATAGTTTCTCAACCGACCTTTACCCGTTGACGTTCTACCCGATCAATTTGTACACTTTTAAACACCCAAGATCTCAGTTCCGAGAGGATACGACATGAGCGAAGAACTCGTCGATTTGACCATAGCGCGAACGAAAGTGCGCGAATTTTGTGATTCAGGAAACCCCGATTATGCATTGAGTTTTCTCGATCAAATCGCGAGATGGCCTGATACCACCCGTTATTTAGACGACAATTTATGGCTATATCGCCAGATGGGGGATTTGTACCTAACGCAGTCCTCGCCCGAGGATGCGTTGAGTGCCTACCGTCGAGGCTACGAACTTGACCCTCGTGACTTGGGAATTCTAAAGCCCTACTCCGATCTATTGTTCGACGCTAAGCAAACCGATGATGGCCTAAAGGTCGTCCAATCGATGCTTCTCCATCATAAACATGATCTGGGCTCAACGGAATTATCAACGATCTATGCCAAACTGGGGTCGCTCTATGAAGATGAGCAGAATTATACAAAGGCACGTTCAGCGTTTGAAAAAAGCCTTGAAAACACACCAACCTTTAACGATGCGTTAGAAGGTTTGCTTCGTGTGATTGGACAGGTTGCAGATCCAGTCGATGTGATTCGAGTAAGACAGAAACTCATCAGCTCTTTGGAAGACCCTCAAAATAGATCCATCGCATTGGTCGCCTTGGGCAACGATTGGGTGAACGAATTCAACGATCCGGGTCGAGCCTTAGACGTTTTCGAACACGCCGTTTTGGAATGGAAGGAAAACGAAGACGCCCTCTCTCGAATCGCGACAGTGGGCGCCGAAGTTGGCGATTGGCGTCGCGTGGGTCGGGCTTATTTCACATTGAGCGAACTTGCCCAAGGCGATAAAGAACGCGCCGAGTGGATCTACCGTTCAAGCATTGTCGCGCGAGATCACCTTTGGGAAGCCGACAAAGCACTCAACGGTTTCCGTCGTGTTCTCCAACTTGATTCCTCTCGAATCGACGCGTTTAAGGCCATCACCTCCATCCTATTTGATGCAAAAGATTGGGATGAAGTGGAGGCCTCTCACCTGAGCTATATTGCCACCTTAATCGAACAGCCGGACGCATCGCCTCAACTTCTTTCGTTACTATGGCAAAAATTAGGTGAACTTTACGAAGGCACTTTAAATCGGCCCGACGATGCAATTTTCGCATTCGGACAGTGCTCCCAATACCGGCCCGACGATATTGCCATCCGTGAGTCGGTGATCTCTCTTTCTGAGGCCAACGAGGACCATTTCGATAAAGCGATTCTCCATCTTCGAGAGTTGTATAAGAAAGATGTGGATGTCAGTCAGACCCTCAATCGCATGGGTAAAGTCTACATGCGTATGAAGTCCTTCGATCGCGCACTTGGGGTTTTTCGCGCCATTGACGTTCAGGGTTTTGAGATTGACGCCCAAACCCAGTCCTTTGTGGAAAAATTCAATACACCGATGTTCCGTCCCATGAAGAGAAAGATTACAGAATCTATTTTGAGGGATTCGATTTTCCACGAAAATATGGATTCGCGAATCAACAAGGTTTTCCATTTTTTGAAAATGGGTCTCTCGGATTGGACAGGAGAGAGTCAATCTAAATACGGACTCAAGAGAAGAGACCGCGTAAAAATTGATGAGCCTTTGGCTTTCAATAATATTTTCAAAAGTATTGGTGGTTCAATAAACTATACGGATTTACCAAAATTGTGGCATAAGAGGGAGCAGTCCGGTCTCATCAACGGTGCTCTCATTCCCGAGGGTCTTATCGCAGGCGACGAAATCTTGGGAAGCGGACGTGAAGAGTTCATGGCCTTCGTTATCGCCAAACAGCTCTTTCTCTTTAAGCCCTCTTTCTACCTTCCGACCATTCGACCGAGCGATATCAACGCCTTCTTCCTACTCGGTGCCTCCTACGTTCTCCCTGACGTTCGTCTGACGATGAACAAAGAATTGGAATCGGCCCTCAAGGCGATCCGGAAGAAAGTAAAAGGCGCTAACCTTGAACAACTCACCCAAGCCTACCAAAATGTTGGCGGAAGCGCTGATATTCCTTTTTGGATCGAGACCGTAGAAGACACCGCGAACCGAATCGGGTTCCTCTTCGCTGACGATCTCAATGCGTGTAAAAACTACCTAGAAATCGAGCCTCAAAAGATTACGTCGAGAAGCGTCGAGGATCGCATGAAAAGCGTTATCGACTTCTCAATCTCTGAGAAGTATTTCGACCTTCGAGAAACCTTGGGACTCTCCATCGGGTAAGACGACTTTCGTTCGCGTTTCGCTATAAGGAATGACCAAGTATGCGTTCCCACGGACTGAAACGCACAAAAAAACGCCTCCAAGGTTGGAAGCGTTAACCGTATTTTTATGAAACGTGTTTATTGAGCTGTTTCGTATTTAATGTACTTAGGAAGAACTCGGACGCGTTTTCGTGGAGCGTACTCAATTTCAATGGTATCCGATGTTGGAACCATCTTTTTCGATACGAAACACATAATCTTCTGCTCAGCTACTTCTTCGGTTTCTACAACTTCTTCTGCCATCTCGGTCTCCTTATTAATTTAATCCCTCTTCGGGATTAGCTCTTGCTAGCAATCGGCTAACTATTAGTCAATCTAAGTTCTGTAAATCTCAGGGGTTGTATACTTCAGCCGAATCAAGCGCTGCGGCATTCCCATCCAAAAGAGAGGAGCCACCGATGACGAGAATTCTTCCAGAGGTCAACATCGTCACACTCGGCTGAAATCGTTCATCAATCCCCTTCCCTTCTGTAGCGGTTTCAAATGGAGAAGATTCGGCCAAGCCCTTGAAGTTCAAACGTACAACATCGTCGCGTGTATCTTCCCCTTTGTTTGCGCCGCCGAAAAGAAGGACCTCACCATTGGCGAGTTCGATGAAATCGATACCTCCACGTTTATCGGGAAGATTCCAACTTGTATCAGATGAAAAGTCACCTCGGCCAAGTTTTGCAAATTCGTAGGTGCTTGTCGCCGTTCCATCTGTGTTGGTAAATCCTCCAACAACGGTCAATAATCCGACGTTCCCTTTCGGAATAAAAGCAGCGTGCCCGAAACGCCCGATTTCCATTTTTCCCTCTTCCGTTGAGGAATCTCCGGAGATGGATTCGGTGGTTCTAATCACATTGTCCTCATGAAGCCCGCCCGATAACCAAATCGTTCCATCTGCAAGCAGGGTTGCCGCATGACGCGCGCGTGGCGCTTGCAAATCGAAGGTATCCTCGCCTGCACTTTGCGTTTCGACATCGATGATTTCAAAGGTTTTCAGAGCCTCAGTCGTACTCGCAGGTCCGATTCCACCGGCAATAATGAGCTTCTTGTCTGACGCCCTGTAGGTCGCGCTGTGGTAGGCGCGTCCTCGAAGAAGCGTCACCGAGGACCCGTCATTGGCGAGCATCAATTTTACTCTCTCACCGACGGGCTTGTTCATATCGATAACGTGAATGGTATTGACAGGTCGAAGCTGATCTACTTTTTTTGTATACCCACCAACCACGATAAAACGGTCATCGCCAATCGCGCTAAGGGTGTGAAAAACAACAGGTGCACTCAGTTTTTCAGTTCCTGCGCGTTCTCCGGTCGCATCGTTGTAGTCAAGATTAGAAAAATATCCGGTTTCGGGATCAAAGATCTGAACATCGTCATATAAATTTCTGAAACTCGGTGTTCCGCCGGCCGAACTCCCAGCAATGGGGTCTCCACCGCCGACAACTAAAACCCTTCCGTCCGACAATAAAGCGGATTGATGGCCGATTCGACCCAACCAAGATTTAGATTCGGACCGGTAATCGAAAACCGATTGATCGTATTTGCGTCCGTTGGTTGCACGATCGATGACAACTGAACCGTAAGGCGCAAAGGTTTTTACACGTTGTACTTGGACGCGGAAATCTCTTGCGCTCAATTCTGGTGTAAAGTCGAAAATAGGTGTTGCACCACTGGCTAAAACAACTCCAGCTCCATCGACCACATCGACATTGAGTCTGATGTTTTCGGCGAAATCGAGCGCTGGGAGTTGACCACTTCCTTTGGCGATATCAAATACTTTCTCGGAGGTAATCGCGCCTGTCTGAGGATCGCTTATCTTCAACGAAAGTTTTGCTGCATCGTCGAAGGTCGGCAATGAAGGCGTAAATTCACCGCTTGCGTACCCAAAAATATTAATTTTGAGTTTTGGAAGATCGTTTGGATCATCCTCGCAAGAAGAAAATGCGCCCAGAAGAAAGAGTGTTAAAATAAGTTTCGTCGTTAAATATTTCACCACGATACCTCCGCTGTAAATCCGGATCCGG
>JALSKP010000853.1 GCA_026988815.1 Myxococcales bacterium
CCGGCACTTCTTTGCGAGTCCCCTAAAAAGGAAGGGGTTCGGGGGCCCTCATAATCCGCATAGACGTCGACAAGACTTTCTTCATCGTCGAGTTCGATGACCGGCGCTTCAAGGGCTTTCTTTTTCATCGCTGCAAGTTGCTTGGCAGTTTTGTCAAAAATCGTTGGATGAGGGAGACGCATTCTTTCTTCTTTAGGAAGAGGAAGCACGTTTTTTGACGCGAGCGCTTCGGTCATTATCGAAACGAACGCGGGCGCTGCGACCACACCGCCGTAATGAGATTTCTTGGGTGCATCGATCATCACAAGAACAACAATTTTTGGATCTTCGGCGGGTGCAAATCCTACAAAGCTGGCAATCCAGCCATCGGGATCGTAACCAGGTTTATCTTTGTATGACTTCTGAGCGGTCCCGGTTTTTCCAGCGACAGTAAAATGTTCAAGCGCTGCTTTGGGAGCGGTCCCTTCTAAGGTCGGTACGAGGGCCATCGCAAAAAGGGCTTCTGAGGCTGCTTTTTCTGAAACCACGCGTCGAATCATTTCGGGTTTGGGTTCCTTGATGACTGTTCCTTTTGGTCCAAGAATCCGCTTTATCAATTTGGGACGCATCAATCGCCCTCCGTTTGCGATGGCAGCAATTGAAGAGCTAACCTGAAGCGGCGTTGCGGAAAACCCCTGACCAAAGGCCATATTTGCAAAGGTGATTTCAGCCCAACTTTTGGGCTTCCAAAGCAAACCAGCCTGCTCACCGCTCATGTCGCGGGTGAGGCGTTCTCCAAAACCAAAATCTCGCATAGAATTGTAAAAGGACATACGACCCATTTTTTGCGCGATTTTATAAGCGCCAATATTTGAGGACTCTCGAACGATTTCCATCGCGCTAAGATTTTCGTTGGGATGGCTATCACGAATCACCCTTCGACCGATCGCCATCCTTCCTTTTTCACAATAAAATTTCGTATCTAAACTTACTATTCCTTTATCAAGAGCCGCAGCCAACAAAAGAGGTTTAATAACCGAACCGGGTTCCATTGCATCTGTGATGTTGCGTTGACGCCAAACGGAAGCCTTAGAGGTGTTGAATTGATTGGGATCAAAGGAAGGCGTATTTGCCATGGCTAGAATTTCGCCAGATTGAACATCCATGGCGACCGCGAAGGCGCCTTCAGCGTCGAAGGCCTCAACTTGTTTTTGAAGGGCTTGCTCGGCGACACGTTGAACGCGCTCGTCGATGGTAAGTTGAACGGTGCTCCCTTCCAGTCGCTCAAACTGGGGAATTTCGGTGGTAAGAAGCGTTCTTCCTCTTGCGTCACGCATCCCCGAAACTTCAAATTCGCCCCCTTCAAGTATGGAATCAAATTTCCTTTCTACGCCCTCGATACCAACGCCATCGATATTTGTGAATCCCACAATCTGGCCACCGAGTGCACGTTGAGGATAGAAACGTTTGTTTTCCAGATGAATCTCGACGCCCTTTAGGTCGCTTTCTCTAACTTGATTTGAGATTTCAGGATCCACCTGACGGGCGATATAAACGAAACCTGAAGAAGAGAATACTTTGGGACGAATTTTGGATGCAGGTTTACCAGTTATCCTCGCTAGCATTTGTGTGACGGCTTCAGGATCTTTGACTTTTCTGGGTCGCACGACAATTGCTGTTGCGCGAACGCTAATCGCGAGTTCAGTTCCATTGCGGTCGATGATTGCCCCACGACGCGCTTTAACTTTTATTTTTTTAGAAATTTGTCCAAGCGATTTTTCGCGTAAACGGTCCCCTTGGACGGTTTGGAGATAATAAACGCGCCCCACAACAACGAGCAAAATGATAACGATGATGGCGATCGGAAATGCCATTTTAATTTTAGTCGATGTTTCGATGGGTTGGTTTTGCATTATTTCATCGCTGTTTTAATAGATGGTGTTGATTCCTGTTCGTCGATGAGAATCACTTGGTCAGGTCTAGCGATTTTCAAATTGAATTCCAATTTGGCGCGTTCAATGACCCGGTCGGTTCTCATAAGCATGGCAGATTCCACTTTGAGACGTCGATTTTCTTCGATCAATCGCCTGTGGTTTCGTGTTACTTTGGCGAGTTCATAACCACGTTGGGAAATTTCGAATTCATTCTGAACATGTACTAAAAAAATAGAGACGCATATTGCCACGAGCGCAACAATCGAAATAACGATTATAAAGTCTTTTAGGAATTCTCGAAAAAATGTGCGCATGGTTCCTCCATTAAACGTTCTAAGACCCGAAGTTTTGCGCTTCGCGATCTCGGATTATTGTCAATTTCATCTTGATTTGCGGTGATAGGTTTTCTCGTAATCCGTTCTCCCCAGATCTTTAATTCCGAGCGCTGAACAGGAATACCTTTTGGGGTTTGGTCTTTTGAAAGCTTTGCAAAGGTTCGTTTTACGATACGATCTTCGAGGGAATGAAAGGTTATTACGGCGAAACGGCCGCCCACTTTTAACAGATTGGGGGCGCTTTCAACGCATTGGCGAAGTCCACTTAGTTCACTGTTAATTTCAATTCTCAAGGCTTGAAAAACAAGCGTCGCGGGATGAATTTTTTTGGGACGCCGGTTCACAGAGAATACGACCTCGGCCAAGTCAGTCGTTGTTTTAATCTCGTTTTTCTGGAAGGCATTTATAATAGCGCGAGCGGTATAAAAGGCGCGTTCAACTTCTCCATCTTTTAGAACTTTCTTGAGTGCGTCGAGGTCGGTGTTCACCAAAAATTCTTCAAGGGAAATCGCGTCCTCTCCCATCCTCATGTCTAGGGGTCCCGCATTTGTGAAACTAAATCCTCTGGATGCATCATCGAGTTGATGTGAGGAAACGCCTGCATCGACGAGGATGCCGTCGACGGGAGAAAAGCCCTTTTCTGGAAGAAGGGTTGCCATATCTTGATAGTTTGCACGTACAATTGTGAGACGTTCGTTGAATACTTCCAAGCGTTTTGAGGCGAAGGAAATCGCATCTTGGTCGCGGTCGATGGCGAGTAGTTCTGAGTTTGGGATGTGTGTGAGAATGGCTTCGCTGTGGCCTCCTCCGCCGAGTGTGCCGTCGACAAAACGCCCGCCTTTTCTTCCCGATGGGTTGAGCGCATGCAGCACTTCATCCACCATAATGGGAACATGATATGAGCTCGCGTGTTTCATCATTCTTCCAAAAAGTGGCCCATCCATGGGCCGTTAGTCATCCTTGACGTTTCAATTCCCTTATTCAGGGGATCGAATTCGAAAGTCACATTTTAGAGACCCAAATCGGCCATCGCTTGCGCGAGACCTTTAGGATCTTCAAGAGCTTCATCGACGGCATTTTGCCATCGCAATTGGCTCCAAAGTTCGACAGTTTCAAGCTGTCCAACCCAAACTACGTCTCGAGAAAGATCTGCGAATTCACGCATGGAGGCTGGGACCAAAATTCGCCCGTGTTTGTCGAGCGAACATTCGATAGCCCCGGCGATGTAGACTCTTTTGAGTCGTTGAACGGCGGGATCGAATTGGGGGAGACTCCGAATTCTTTCTTCGAACTCGGTCCATTGCTTAAATGGGTAGAGCACGAGACATTTTTGAAAAGTGCGTGTCAGGATGACTCGATCAGCCGCGGGCGACGATTCTTCAGAAAGAACTTCTCGAAACCGCGCAGGCAGGCTAACTCGCCCTTTGGCATCTAAAGTATGATCGTATTGTCCGCGAAACATTGCTTGCCACCGTGCAGCAAAAAACTGACCAAGTGCATCCTTGCATTCATCCTAACACCGTGCTCGTCCGTGAGCTTCTTAGCACTTCATGGGATTTCATCCCACTTGTCACGGAAAATAGTACGACGTGGATTAATCGTCAAGAGTACTCGTATAATTTTTTGATTTAGTTCTATAAATATCGTACCTAAGGGCGAATTTCAGGCAAATTATTTTCTATTTTTACTGAAAGTGGATCAAAGTGGGATATAATTGATCACTTCTACGATGATCTAACAAAACAAAAAAATATCACTGTTCGAACTCATCTATATTTTGGGGGTTGGCTCCCAAGGAAGAGAGCAAAGGGTGTCCTCGATCGCGGATCGACACGACCTCAAATTACCCCGATGTTGATTTTGCGGTGGGGAATTTTACCAGGGCGATCTGAGCAATTTTTAAGCGACGGCCGTCTTGAAATTACGATGTCATCCGGAACAAATCGCTACCATAAATCGCAATCTCAAATCGTTGTAGAAGAACGCGAAGATCAAAACTATTGCCCGATTTATGCTTTAGAGAGTTGGTTCACAATTTTGAACATCTCAGACGGTCCACTATTTCGGCCAGTAAATCGCCATGGAAATATTCAGGAAACGACATCGATGTCCGGACAATCGATTCACATCGTCGTTAAGAAATGGGCTGATAATCGCTGTCCTTCTTCCTTCAGACAAACAAAAACACCATAGCGTCATAGCACCATGGCGCTACATCAACATGTCACTACAGGGACTTAATCAAATTCGCGCGGGTGAACAGTCTTGTATTCCGCGATATATCTGGACAATGTTCTTGGGTTTATTTTTAAGCTTTCACAAATCTCGCGAATACTTAAGTCGTTTGATTTATAAAGGCTTAATGCAGATTTGAATGTTTTGGGGTCGATAGCTCGAGGACGTCCGCCGACTCTACCTCGTTTTTTTGCAGCGATTAGCCCGGCTTTTGTACGTTCTCGAATAAGGTCTCTCTCAAGCTCCGAAAACGCTCCGATAATGTGAAAGAAGAATTTACCCGTTGGAGATGATGTATCGATGCCATCCGTCAGACTTTGAAACCCTACCCCCTTTTCGGATAGCCTTTCGACGAAATCAATAACATCGCGAAGACTTCGCCCGAGTCGGTCTAGTTTCCAAACTACAAAAATATCTCCGGATGTTGTTTTCTCGAAAGCGTTCTCAAGTTCGATTCTTTCCGTTTTGGAACCAGATGCTGATTCTCTAAAGATTCTCTCGCAGCCGGCTTTTTCTAACGCATCGATCTGAAGATGCATTTTTTGGTCGGTGGTAGAAATGCGCGCGTATCCAATTTTCAAAATTGATCTCGTTGGAGTGAGACAAAAACGACCGTTTTGTCACAAGTTTAATGGGTGGATGCTTTTTAAGAGCTCCAAGAACTATTTCTCCAGAAAGATTGTTAGAGGTCTACAACAAACATTGCATGGTGACGGTATTTAGAAATCGGATCTAGTGGAATACACTCAACCTTCGTAACATTTGGAATGGCCTCCAAAGTTTTGACCCACTGAGAATGAGTCTTAAAAGAATGCAGAAAGTTTCGTGTGAATGCTGAGGACCGTTTTTCGTAAAGAAGATTTGATTCCGTAGCGTGGGCCCAGTTGCGCAATCGATAGGAAAGTCCAAAAAATGGTCGACTGTCTTCGAGGATAATGACACGTTTTTGGGCCATATTTGCAGCATCTGAGAGAAGCTTTTGGGAGTGGGGTTCACTTAGGTGATGCAGCACATAACAAATTAAAATAACGTCAAAATCGTTTTCTAAAACCGGAATCGACTTACCATCAAAGATCGATATTTTAGGTTTTTTCATATGGTCTAGCGGTGGGGTCATTGTGTCCGGTTCATAAACGTCAATTGAAACACCATAAAGTTCCCGCACAAAGAGACTCAAATCTGATAATCTTCTCCCATTGCCACCACCAACATCTAAAACGCAAGATTGGTCCTCGATATACTCTGCTATCCATGCTGCTTTCAGGAGGTCGTGGGCATTGGAACTTGGTCGTTGTTTCCAGCCATAGTTTCCGACCACTGCGCCAAGAAACTGAATCATTTGTAGAAATGATCGAACTAAAAAACGCAACACAACCTCAATGTATTAAATATTTAGAGTCCTGTTCCCATAATTTAGCTGATTGGGCAAACCGCGCTTAAGAAATTGAAAATTATTCACGATCCGAAAAATTTAACTGTGATGTGACCCCGTTTCAACGGACACGTGTTTCATAGTAAATTACGCGACCACTTTAGTCACGTTTCCTTTTTCAAAATCATTGGGCGATACATATCCG
>JALSKP010000854.1 GCA_026988815.1 Myxococcales bacterium
CAGAATAGTGAGGACCCTCGCGTGGCCGATCGTTTCGAACTCTATATAGATGGACTCGAAATCGCCAACGGCTTTCAAGAGTTAAGAGATGCAAAGGAACAGCGACGCCGTTTTGAAGAAGACAATGAGGAAAGAAAAAGACTTGGAAAAAAACAACTCCCCTTACCAGAAGATTTTCTGAGTGCACTTGAACAAGGTCTGCCACGATGCGCCGGAGTCGCCCTTGGTTTAGATCGCCTTCTTATGGTCTCCTCGGGGTGTTCGACCATTTCAGACCTTCTCCCTTTTAAATTTCGACCGAAAAACTAGGGAAGTTTTCTTGAATTGCGCCCAAATAACCCATAGGTTCCCATCGATGTTCCGACATTTGGTGTCGGTAAAGATAACGGTGGATTATGAAAGGCCTCATTGCAATTTTTTTCTTTTCTATTCTCGCAGCTTGTGGCAGCGATAATAATCTTCAGGCTGTCGATGCGCCCGAGTTTACCATCGACGAGAACCCTTTGATTGTTCTCCAGATGCCCACCGATATTGTGAAGAACGAAACACAAAAAAGTATTCGGCTTAGAAATTCTGGCGATGGCATCCTAAAAATCGTTAAGTTTGAACTCATCGATACGCCCGACCGCCTTATCGTACTAGGAGAACGCGGAAAGGACTGTAAACCTGAATTGTCCTGTGATGGTGTGACAAATCTAGACGAAGACAATCCAACGGCGCTCAAAGACCCGATTTGTTTGACCGCAACGCGCACCTGTCGCGCGACGGGTTTTGGTACCCTTCCGCTGGAGATCGGACCCCAGTTAACCAAAGACCTCACGCTCCTTATCGGCGCAGGTGATCTTGAGTTAGATTGTAAAGCACCTTCGTCTTCACTTCCCGATTCCATTGAAGAGGGCGATTATTGCGGAAAAATTCGCATCGAAACCAATGCCATTAACTCCGTCGGTGCTGTTAAAGATGGCGTCGCAGAAATTTACATTCTCCGCCCCGCAGAATCCAGCGGCCAAATTAAAATTACACCACAGTTTTTGGAATTCACGAGCGTTACAACCAGTGTGACGGAAAAGCAGAGCGTGACGATCCAAAACGTGGGAACTCGAGTGCTCAATGTAGATTCTATTTCGGTTGAACAAAACGGAGATTGGTTCAAAGTCGTCGGTATCACCCCAGCCGATATTGAAGCAGGTCAAAGCAAGGTCTTTGATATCGAGCTCACCGTTCCCGAAGGAACCGAAAACTTTGAATTTAGCACGACCTTATTTGTAGACACCTCTGCCGCCAATGCATCAAGCGGAAGAATCGTCGTTGATGTAACGGCTGGCGGCGGCGCCGCGCCCGACATTCAATTCGACGCAACGCCTCTCAAATTTGATACTGCGACTCAGGTCTTGACCATCACCAACGACGGCGAGGCCACCTTGACGCTCAATGGGTTGAACATTAAGCCCGCCTCAGCGCGTCCTTTTTATACCTTTTCGGTCGACGGAAATGATGTCACTGATGCGATCAGCACAACGATTCAAAAAGGCCAAAGCAAAGACTTAACCATTACCTTTGCTCGCCCGGGAGGCAACACCGATGCGTCTTCGGCGATTCTTGAAATCAACCATAACGATCGCCTTAAAGGTTTTAAATCCGAGATCGTCTTATTGGGTGATGAGGGAGATGTTCCCATTGGTGAAATCAAACCAGAATCTTTCACCTTCTTGAGTAAAGACGGCAATATGTCCTCCCGTGAATTTGCGATTCGCAATATTGGGACCGCGCCTTTGGTTATTACTGCGGCTAACCTCACCATGGGTCTTGCTGCCGAGTTTACGATTACCGATGCGACCGGAACCATTGCACCCGGTACTCTTCAAAAAGCGACAGTCACCTTTTCTGGCGCGAATGCGCAACCCAAACAAGGGCTCCTAGAATTTGAATCCAATCACCGCGGTGGTATTTTTGATATCGCCTTACGTGCCGTCGATTCGGCAAATGACCTTCCTGTTCCGATGATCACACCTGCGTTTCAAGGCGCCGCCAAAGTTGGATTTTCTGCTAAATTTTCAAGCAGCGGATCCACCCCTGCTGACCAAACACAAAACGGTGTTTGGACCCTGCTTGGACGCCCTGCATCAAGCAAGGTTTGGGTTTCAACGGTTGGCGATGCGGTTTCCTTTACACCTGATGTCGCAGGAAGCTACGAGATCGGTCTTTTGCTCAACGTCAATAGTAGAGAAGCACAGACGGTTTTCTCCTTTATGGCTGAATAGACATTTGCACCTAGCAACGCTTTACGGTAATGCAATATTTCAAAGATGAAATGGAGAACAAATGACAGAAGAGAGAAATCGTCAAAAAACGTATTCCAGACTACAGGCAGTAACGAAGTCCGGTCATGTTGTGCTTGTGACGCAAGCCTTTGGACCAAATGGAGAAAGTTTAATTGATCACTCTGGACCGCTCTTTAGTGGCGAACCCGGTGTGAAAATTCACGTTAAACAAGGCACGCTCGAAGAAGATGTTGTTCTGAGTCCCTATTTTGGTGATTCGGCCAAGGTCTCCACCCTTCCCTTCGTTGATGGAGAGGAATGTGAATTAAGCGTTCCAGGATCGGGTGCGAGTTTCAATCGTTTGCCTTTAAAATCCAAAGACGGAAGTTCTTTCTTCGCGATTTATTTAACCTCGGATCTTCAAAACGGCACCTTGGTTGCGATCAACAACGTTTGGGGAAATCATACCTCAAAAATGTTAGACGAGATGGAATACATGACCCTGTTAATGGAAGCCGAAGCCGAAGTCTGACGCTTTCCTCCGCTCGAAAATACGCTATTTTTTCGCCGTCAAATCTTCGCTTGTCCTGAGCGTTCCAATCTTACAACTTCAAAAGAATAAGGGAAAATCCCGGATACTTAAGGAGTAGTAAATGAGTAATCGAAATTTTAAAATGCGTCTGACCACAACGTATAAAGGAGAGGAGAATAACGTTGAAAGCACAGCCATCGAGGTCTTCAAAGATGACACTTGGGAGTCTTTCGAGCTTAGCTCAAGCTCGCCAGGCTTTTTGATTTTCGTCTACTCCCTCCTTGGATGCCAACATTTATATTTCAGAACCAATTGCGCAGAGAAGGGGTTGCTCCTTCAATCTTCGATGGGAGTTCTAGATTTGGGGACCGCGCAGTCATGGGAAATTGATAAAATTCACGTTGATTTTTCGGCTCACCTTCATTCTGGAACGCCGGAAAAAAAGGAAATCGATTACATCTTATCGCGGATGAAACAATGTCCTGTGTCCAAGAATGTGAGCGAACCAGAGGACCTAAAAACCTCAATCCAATTCATGTAAATCAAAGGACTTAGGTCTTATGATAGGGGATTCCCTTTTCGATCGTCATTGCCCGGTAGATTTGTTCAACCAAGGTCAAAAGGGCAAGGTCATGTGGCATTGTCATTTTCGAAAGCGAGATTGTTTTATCGGCGCTCTCCAGTAAATCGGGAGACAATCCGGCTGCTCCGCCGATCACGAAATGGATGTTTTTACCCATTTCGAGATAAAGCTTTATGAAGTCTGCGAACGCAATGCTCGTTAGATTGTCTCCTTTCTCGTCCAGGGCGACGAGCAGATCTTTTCCTTTGTTCTCAGAAAAGTCTTTACGAATCGCCGACATGAGGGCGACCCCTTCTTCGTTTTTGACGCTTTTTGTATTTCCCGCTTTACTGATTTTTACGTGCTTGAAAGCGATGACATAGGGCGCTTTTAAGCGCTTGGTATACTGCGCGATGAGCGATATAATGTTCTTGTTTTTTAGTTTTCCGACCGTAAGTATGTTTACTTTCACGTTCTAACTTAACTGAGTTGAAATTGGATGGCGTCGACTTCCTCTTCTCCCCATCCAAAACAGTTAGCCAGGAACACACATCGTTTGCGTTCAATGTCGGTTGTTCCATCAGCCATCGTTAAGCCGATAAACATTTTGAGCGCGATGGTACGGTGCGCAGGCGCGATGAGTTTGAGGGAAAGCTCGCGAATAAAACCATCGATGACCTGATAGTCGTGAATGTTTTTTTCTAAAAAGAGGCGGCTTTTTTTCAGCTGAGCATTCGCAATATCGTTTTGTTCTGGATCTTTTAAAAAGGGAAGTTTTAACAACTCCTTATCCATTTGCTCAAGCTCGGTGTCAGTGATTTTTGCATCGGCAAGAATGCCAAGTACAAGCAGATCTAGAAACGCAGACCGTTCAGATGCGTTGAGTTCGTTGAGTTTTTCCAGTTCGTCAGAAAATATGAGGTTTCCCATGGTAGGCTCGTCCCTAAAGTTGGGAGGATGGTAGCCCAAGGCGTAACCATAGTCACGCTTAAGAAAAGGCTATTTTCTGAAAACGTAGAGGGTCTTCGTGGTCGACATGCCGTCGTTGTCACGGGCTACGATAGCGATTCGGTTCATACCTTTGAACAATGCTACTTCGGATTCAATCTTTAGCGAGGCCTTTGATCCTTTTTCATATTTCATCTTCTTGGTGTTCACTTTGGCTTGGTCGCGGTTGTAAACGAAAACATAATAATCGCGTACTTTGGAATCGTCTTTGGCTTCACCTCGAATCGAAATTTTAGATGAGGAGGTCACCGTACTATTGGCTTTAACGTCCAGAATTGGCGCTTGGTACATTTGGCTCTCTTTCATCGACGAAATTTTGGCATCAGGATTTGGCGTACTATCTTTTGTGGGAAGCCATGCGAATCGTCCATCTGTGGTTGAGAATCTTGACCATTTTCCCGAGGTCGCGTTTTGCTCGACAACATCTCCCTTATTTAAGGGAAGTGAAATATCGGCTTTGTTCGATGCGCCGGTGTAGGCTTGGATGTTTTTTGTAATGGTGAGGAACGCGCTCTTTTTTTCGATATCCAAAGATTTTCCGAAAGGAATGGAGAATTTCTTTTCCGTATACTCCCTGAAGGTGGTGTCATAAATATCAACTTCTAATTCGAAAGCGTCTCCCTTTTTTGGCTGCTCCTTTACATCAAATTCGAACTCGATGATTTCCGTTTTCCCCTTTGGAATTTTACTGATTTTTTGACGTCCCTTTTTCAAGTAGATTGATTTTCCTGCCAGACTCTTGAGGTAAACGAAGGTTTCCGCCGAGTCGCGCTGTCCGATGTTCTTGACAAAAACCCTTAATTTTACATTTTCGCCAATCGCGGCCACGCCATCACCTGAGGTGTCAACAAGGTCGTAGGAAAAGGCGAACTTAGGTTTTTCGGCGGCTTCAATGTTAACATTGATCACTTCCTTGACCGCGTCAAAGGTTGTACCAGCGTCCGAAAAATCGAGGCGAACCAGGTCGAATCGACTTGAGACGTCTTTGGGAATTTCGATAGTTAGCGGCCATGTTTTGGTCTGACCGGGAGGAATAGTACCGAAAATAAATTCCTTATCGTCGAGAAAGCCGCTATCCGCTTTGGTGATCGCTTTGATCTGGGAAAGCGTTTGCTCTGAGTTATTGGTTACCGAGACCGAGATCGTCATTTTCTCACCGGCTTTAACCGTGTTGTTATTAGTGACAACCGTTTTTACGGAGATTTTGGCATTCTTAACAGTCGGACCACGCGTCCAATCTACTTTAAGTTTACTCAATTCCTTTTTGACTTTTTTGTATTCCGCATCGGAAACCTTTTGAAGCTCGTCCTGAAGAACGTTAAGCATTTCCTTTCGTTTATAAATTTTAGCCGATTTTGAAAGAAGACGCTGGGCAAGTTTAATCTCGTAATCTTCTTTAAATTTTCCGTCATCGTAGCCATCTTTTTTATCCTTCGTCGGCTTTTCATAGTACTGGATAAACTGGACGTTCTTTTTGCCTGATGACGATGCATCGTTGGTTAAGGCTTGCCCAAGATCGCCTTCTCGGATGATGCGAGAAGAAAGAAAGAGATCGATATTATTTTTCTCAATACCAACCGGAAGAACCTTAATATCGGGTGCAATTCCTCTTCCTTGAATCGAGATTCCGCCTGGTGTTAGATATTGGGCAATCGTAAGTTTGAGGGCCGATTT
>JALSKP010000855.1 GCA_026988815.1 Myxococcales bacterium
AGGCATTGTTTCGACAAGTCGCGTTGTGCACGCAACACCTGCCGCATTTTATGCCCATCGAAAAACAAGAAAATCTTACCAAGACATCGCCCAAGACTTGGTTCCAGCCGAGCTTGATGTTGTTCTCGGCGCAGGTTGGCAATATTTCCGAGCCCGTTCTGACCGTGCCGATCTCGTTAAAAAATTGAAAGACGATGGTGTCGACTACTTTGAAGATCCAACCATGATCGACGCGTTAGCCGATCGTTCGACCCGTATGATGGGTTTGTTTTACAAAAAAGATATGCCGCTTTTAGCCGACCAGACGCGAACAATTCCCCTCGCCAAGATGGTGAAAAGCGCCATACAAGTTCTCGATCGCGGCCACCCCGAAGGGTGGGTTCTGATGGTCGAGGGATCCTTCATCGATTGGTGTGAACACGACTTGAGACCCAATTGTACTTTCCTTGAAACCAAGGATTTTGATGAAGCGGTCGGGGTTGGGCGCGACTATGCCGACACTCGCCACATCAAAGATACACTAATCGTCGTTACCGCAGATCACGAAACGGGCGGTCTTTCGATTATCAATAATAACGATGCTCAATTATTAGCGCAAAAAGTACAGTCCCAAAATCCGAGCGATAGGGCGATTCTTAAAACAATCGAAAAAGGAGAAGGATTTGAAGTCGGTAGTTACTTCTCCGGCAACGCAACCTTTACTGCCTCCTTTGGATCGATGTCCCAAGGCAGCGCCCTCTTATGGAATCGCCCCTTTTTCAAAGCAGCCCATACACCCAATTTCGTCCCCATTTTCGCAGAAGGTCCAAGCGCAAAGTTTATCGCCTCTTCCAAAGACAATGCCCTTTTAGGTTTGAACCTCAAACGGATGGTGGCAGGCGGGGGATTCGCGCAGGAGTTAAACACGGCCCCACCGAAAAACATGGTTCTCTTTTTAGGGGAAGGTTTGGGAATTTCGGCGCTAACCCTAGGAAAATATTCAGAGGGAAAATCGCCGATATTGGAGATGGAAGAACACGCCCTTCTTTCTCCAGAAAAAATGGGCGGAGGTCCTGGTCCGTCTACTTATGCGCTCTTGTCGGGTCGACGTACCTTTAACAAAAAAAACCTTATAGCTTTAGCACTCCAAAAGGGAAAGAGCGTGGGCATCATCAGTAATCGCTTTGATGGCACGCTTCTAAAGATCGCAGGGAAAAACAGCGAAAAAGTCGACTTCATTTTGGGCTTTGACGATCAAAGTCCCTCGAAAATCCAAGCATTTAAAAACAAGGGTTATCGCATCGAAGACAGCTGGCCGCCTACACTCAACGGCCCGACATTTGGTCACTTTGGTTCTTTTAAGGGCGCCACGGCGCAAACGCAATTGGTAGACACGTTTACTTTTGCACGCGAACGTCTTTCTCAAAATCCAAAGGGTTTTTTACTCCTTCTCGATCTGCGCCGCTCTGATAAAGAAGAGGATATGCTTGTCGAACTCAAAAACCTAAATGCGACACTGCAACAAAGTTTAGAAGATACCAGCCAGACCTTGGTGCTCCTTACTGGAGACCGAAATCAAACCATGAGCGTTATCGACAACCATTATGGATTTGAAAAAAACCAATGTGGTGCCGCTTCACGTTGCGGCGGAGATTTTGAATACGAAGAACATGAGGTCGTTCAAGACGGTGGGTTTTCGGACACCCAATTACAAGGCTCTGATTTTTCTCCGCGTCTGATGCTTCAGTACGCATGGCTGGTACGGGCATCAGCTCCCAACGCAAATTCAAAGAATAGTGAACACACCTATTCAGAGAATTTCCTTCCTCTTTTTGCAAGCGGTGTAGGCGCCTCATCCCTCCGCGCTTTTCATAGTCAAAAAGAAATCGGGGCTATTCTTAGCGAATTCATAAAGTAAGCAAATATACTATTTCATATCGACAACACGATGAATAGAACATTGAAAAAATGCGTTCATTTTTCTACCGGAACTTCGGTGATCTCATGACGCTCAGAAGTAAATTAATTGGAGCCTCTCTTCTCTCCACCTTCGTGATTTTTGTTCTTTCAGGAATCGTCATCTACGGATCGAGCCGCCAAGAACTTGAAGATGAACTCGGACGACGACTCATTTCTATAGGGACAACGGCAAGTTCATTTCTTTCCAAAAGCGTGGACGCGAAACAAATCACGCGCATCGATGGAACGAAAAAGCGGGTTCTTAAGCGCTTGTCGAAGAAACTCCTCGATCTCAAATCACAAACCGGCGTCGAGCGCGCTTTTCTTTTTGATCGCAATCTCAAATGCATCGTCGATACGAACGATACCCCTTTTGGCGAAAACCTCTACGTCCTTGGTCCCCATCAAAAAGAAATTGACCTTGCCTTTAATGGAGAAAATACGAGCAGCGTTCTCTTTTCTAAACCTGGAGGATTCGATAAAATCGGATTCGTTCCGGTGCGTGACACCCAGCTAGGGGAGAACGCTGAGGTTGTCGCCATCATTGGTATTGTAGGAAGTGCTGCCTATTTCGAAATATTAAACGACCTCTTTAAAGTCCTTTCTGTACTATTTGTCTTCGGCGTTTTACTAGCCGTTGCCATCAGTTCCTACCTTTCCCGACGGATCACCGAACCGGTGAAAGAGTTGGTTCAAGCGGCACAAAAAGTCGGGCGAGGTGAGTTGGCAGAATCCGTTCACATCCACACCAACGACGAAATTGGTTTACTCGGAAAAGCGTTCGAAAAAATGCGCATTGACATTCTACAACGTGACGAACAGATGCAGATGATGCTTTCTGGGATTGCCCACGAGGTACGAAACCCATTAGGAGGAATGGCCCTTTTTCTCGGATTATTGAGAGAAGATTTAGCCCAAGAAGGCGATGAGGGTTTATCAAAACTTGGCCAGGTGGATAAAATCCAACGCGAACTCTTTTATCTAGAAGACGTTGTTTCGAACTTTTTGGATTTCGCAAAAAATACACCGCTGAGTGTAGAGAGTTTTTCGGTGCACACTTTTCTGGCCGAAATCGTCGAATTGCTTGAGGCCGATGCGTCGGGAAACAATGTTGTCTTAACTGTTGAGGTAGATTCGTCTCTCAAAATGACGGGCGATAAGGAAAAGATCCGAGGCGCGATTATCAATATCGTGCGTAACGCGTATCAATCTTGCCAAAGGTCGGGCAAGGTGTACATCACCGCGAGCAAAAGTCCGGACAGCGCAGAGCGTTGTATTCGTGTTCAAGATGAGGGTTGCGGCATGGACGAGGCCACGATCAAAAGCGTCTTAACGCCTTTCTTTACGACCAAGGAGCAGGGTTCGGGCTTGGGTTTGGCCTTGGCCAATCGCATCATCGGCCAACATGGTGGACGCCTGAAAATCGAAAGTGAGGTGGGTAAAGGAACAGTTGTTTCTTGCACTTTACCCTTTGATGACTCTATACAAATGGAAGATAAGATTCCCGAAGGATGGCTCGGATAATGGTAGACACGTTACACTTTTTTACAGGCTTTCCAGGCTTTTTAACCACACATCTTATGGGTGGACTTTTGGAAAAAGATCCACATGCCCGTGCAATCGCGCTTGTTGAACAACGTGCCCTTGAAAGCGCAAAAAAGAAGCTCGAAGAAGAACAATGGGAAGATCGAGTGGAACTTCGTGTCGGCGATATTACCCAAGACATGCTCGCCTTAAAAGACGGTGCAGAGCTCCAGGAAAAAATCACTCATGTTTGGCATCTTGCAGCAATCTACGATCTGGCGGTCGGTGAAGAGATCGCTCACCTCGTCAATGTAGAAGGAACAAAAAATGTAATCAAATTTACTAAAAACCTGCCGGAACTCGTTCGCTTTAATTATATTTCTACATGTTATGTAGCCGGTGAAAGAGAGGGCCTTATTTTTGAGGACGAACTCGATGAAGGGCAATCCCATAACAATTTTTACGAATCTACAAAATTTTTAGCGGAGAAAGAAGTTCAAGCCTCCGATCTCCCGTACACGATTTTCCGGCCAGCCATTATCGTAGGTGATTCCAAAAGTGGAAAGACGGAGAAGTTTGATGGGCCCTATTACCTTTTTAAACTTCTCAACGATTTGCCGTCTTGGCTGCCCTCTTTCAATGTTCGCTCGGGCACCACCGGCGTAAATATCATCCCCATCGATTTTGCACGGGACGCCATCGTCGCGCTCGGTACCGACCAGAATGCAGATAGAATGGTCTTTCATATCTGCGATCCTAATCCGATGCTGCCGACCGATATTATTGCGCTTTCGCTATCATCGTTAGGGAAAAAGCCAGCTATCGCGTCCCTCCCCAATTCTATTTTTAAAATTGCATCGGAAAGTAAAAACGTAGAGAAGTTTACAGGTGTGCCCAAAGAAGTACTCAATTATTTCAATTATAATGCTGCTTATGATGCAAGTAATGCCACGCAATTATTAGGTCAATATGGCATTACTTGCCCGCATCTATCCACCTATTTGGCGACTCTTATCGACTATTACGAGACACATTAAAATGAGCACAAACCAGCAATTTACAGTTGACCTTAGCTCTGCATCGTCGGGCTATATCGATATTCAAATGAAAATCCTTGCTCTCGGCGAGGTTCCCGAAATAGAGGTCGCGCTTCCCGTTTGGACACCGGGTAGTTATCTGGTTCGTGAGTACGCACAATTTTTAACGCAAATGCATGCCAAGGATGATTCGGGAGGGAAGCGAAAAGTAACAAAAGTTACGAAAAGTGTTTGGGTAATCGACTGTCATCAGACCACCGAAATCAATATTTCCTACCGACTCTACGGGCAGACGCTCAATGTAAGATATAATCATTTTGATTCCAGTCATGCATTTGTTCATGGCCCCGCAACCTTTTTATATCTCAAGCAATCGGCGGAGGCCTCGCCAATTTCCGTTGAAATCGTAAATACGAACTGGGAGATCACGACGGGATTAAAGAAAATTGGACCTCATACTTTCCTTGCCGATGATTACGATATGCTCATCGATTGTCCGCTTGAAATCGGCGATAACGAGGCCATCGCCTTTGAGGTTCTCGGCACGCCCCATCGTTTCGAATTTTGGGGAGAGGGGAATTTCGATGCGGAACAGATCGCCGTCGATACTCAAAAAATCATCACCAGCGCGGCCGATATTTTTGATGCTAAACTTCCCTACGATTCTTTTTCTTTTATCACCCATCTTACTGAAAAAGACTACGGCGGACTTGAACACAGAAATAGCACCGCCCTGATGGTTCCGCGCGATAGCTTTCGCGAAGGGCCGATGCACAAAGACGCCTCAAAAGAGGATACCAAATATCGACAATTTTTGGGTTTGGTCTCGCACGAATTTTTTCACACCTGGAATGTAAAGCGGATTAAACCTGCCGCATTTAATCATTTTGATTATCAGAACGAAAACTACACCCGTGATATGTGGACGGTTGAGGGCATCACCTCTTACTATGATGACCTCATTCTTCGACGCGCAGGACTCATCAGCCGCGACACCTATCTAGAAGGCGTTGCAAAGATGATTACGCGTTTAGAAAGCATTCCTGGGCGCCTTATTTCTTCTTTAGAAGACGCTAGTTTTGATACCTGGATTCGGCTTTATCGACCTCATGCGGTAAACCATAATAGTAACGTATCTTACTATCTAAAAGGCTCACTCGTCAGCCTTTTGCTCGATTTAAAAATTCGTTCCTCAAGTCGTGATTCGGCGAGAGGGAAGAGCCTCGATGATGTAATGCATTTTCTCTGGACCCACCATTCCGGCGATACCGGTTACGGAGAAGGAAGTTATGAATCTATCGTTGAGAAGGTTTGCGATATCGATTGTAAGTCCTTCTTTGATCGCTTTATTCGAGGATGTTCAGATCCGGATTGGAATACCCATTTCGCGCCTTTTGGATTGACCTTAAATTGGGAAAGCGACCCACAGCCTTATTTGGGCGCAGCGCTTTCGGAGAATCGAGTGAAAACTGTCGACGACGGCAGTCCGGCTTTGGGAAAGCTCCACCCCGGAGACGAAATCCTTGCCGTGGATGGA
>JALSKP010000856.1 GCA_026988815.1 Myxococcales bacterium
TGCATGTGCTTTTCGCCTCGACAAAATGAGACTTAAATGCAGCACGATTTAGCTTTGTCGTTGATTTATTAAACATGTAGTTATTATGAAATGTTCCATTGATTTCCTCAAATTTGCCGTCAGGCGTTATAAATAAGTCGTTATTTTTTCTCCTTATCGGGAAGAGTAGGTATGTTTTACCTAAAACCACGTCAAATTCAGCGGTGGTGACTTGGCCTGAAGGCGTTTCCCCACCTCGCGTTTTTAACTGAAAGCTTTCAGGAGATTCGGTATCAAACGCTAGCTCACGCTTGAACGAAACAACGGACGATGGAATTTCGACACCGAATTTATTCTTTGTCACGGAAGTTTCTATACGGTCCGCAAAATATATTCCACCGAAAGCTGCAGTGTCGTAGATTTCGCATAATCCTCGTGGCTTTATCAAAGGGTGCGCTCCTATCAATCGTTTAACGAGCATTGAATCTTTCGAGGTTGTTGGACTTTCTGACAGATTTTTAACAGAGTCCGTGCGAGTGCTACAGCCCGAGAGTAGGAAAAACAGTATTATTATAAGTTTCGTTTTCATAATTAATCCACGTAAAAAAGGTATTCGTTTCCGTAATATTTTGTAGCCGCGAGAGAACCAGAGTGTTCGGCTCCCTCAAATACCGGCAATGATGAGCCTGTAGGAGGCGACGACTGACTACCGCTAGAATATAGATTACCCCACCCATGAGACTTCCAGTCTCCAGATGAACTGTAAGACCAAGCGTGCAACCAAGAACCATTTTGCGTAACAGCAGCAGAAACCTCCCTTTGGATGTAGTCTTGATGTTCGGTGTACCCGCCAAGTGAAATGATGCCCGCACTATTAAATGATACATTTCTGGCAACAACATTTGGACTAAAATCACTAGCCCTGACATACGTCAATAAACAACCGCCAGTAGTGTTGCAGGCCAAACCCGGCGTTGCGTTAGAAAACCTTCCTAAGGAACGTGTTGTGCTCCAGTTCGTACCGTCTGCTGAGGAACTGTACATCATACGACCGGTATTTTCTTCGATCGTTGGGTCATAGTCCACCCACACAATAAACCATCGTTGCCTTAAATTATTCCAAGCAATTGTGGGACTTACAAGAGAACACATATTACTGTTTATATAAGTATAAGCAGTCTGAAACCCTGTGGTTGAACGATAGAATTTCATGCCAGAGCAACCGTATCCGGAAATTGTTGTCGCCATAGGCACAGCAGCCAGAAAAGTTCCGTTGTTATCGGCTGCGATCGCTGGTGAATCCGTCGCAATATGAGTATATTCTTCAGTATTCCATACGGTAACTCCACTACTCCCGAGCGGGTAATCTGTCGCAAAAAATCTAATTTTGTTAGCGTTAAGAGAGTTTGGATTATCTACCAGTCCAGTACCTATTACTTTTGACACCCCAGCCACTTTTCCGATTGTTGCTCGAACAGGTCGATAATATTTCGTGTTAGATATGGTATGTCTTGGTCCCCAGCCCCCCCAACTGGATGCACCCAATTCGCGCCAATAACTACTTAGTCCCGCGCCCCTAAGAGCTGGGTATCTGTCTCTGAGGGCTCTAATGTCGTCTCTGAGAAGATAGTTACCGTTGTTCCCTGGTTGGATATTTCCGTGCATAACCCCTCCTGGAGTAGCTGCCGGAATATCGTCTAGTCCTAGGACATGACCAAACTCATGAACCAAAAGGGGCAGGATATGAGTTTCGGAAGTTGCGACCTTCGAAGTAGCCGCTTCGAAGTTCGCTCCAGCGCCATAGATGCAAATGTCCCATTCCGAAGTAAGTCCTGTCGAGCTATTATAAGTAGTGAACGTTGTAGCAAGAATGCTCCCATTGCTTGTTGGCAATACCTCTATAGTATTAATCCCGTCACCACCAGAAAGACAACTCGCGGTTGTTGTTCCCTGGTAGTCCACTCCAATATCCACGCCGGTTTGACTAACCCACCGACTAATAGCGGTTTGTACCCAGTACTTCGCTTGAGTACTATTGATAGACAAACCGCCTAAATTCGAAAAACTGGAAGTGTTTATCTTGTAGTCTAACTTCCCGTTAGGAAGTTTCCAAGACTCAAGAATGAACGCAGAGGCAATTGTTGAGGTTCCAAGGGAGAGTCCTATCAATAAACTAACAATCAATCGCACTGAACATCTTGATTTTAATGCCTTATTAACTTTAGGCCCACCAACAATACTCCAAAAAAGAAAAATCTTCGCTTTAAAAAATCTTCGCCGATAACTCATTAAAGAGTCCTCCTAGTTAAATTAAATAGGTTTTTATTATATAACAAAAGCAACTTCAGTTCAAGACTTAACAAGTAACAAATTAAATTGTCCGTAAAAGCGAATATAACGTGTCCTTATGGCGCTTGTTTTGTTGTTCGATCTCAACAAAGTGGGCCTCCTCCGAAGTAGTGATGAAATTGAAACGACAATTTTGAAAGCTCAAGCTTCATCTTTTGTAAAAGAGAGGATTTCCCCCAACCCTTCATTACCAAAACATGCTTTTTAGAAATAACAACCTTGATAGATCGCCCATCCCAGATTAATCTCTCCCCACTTAAACGAGGATATGTGAATGGTAAACTCAAGAAACTGCGCTCATTGCGATGCAATCGTCCCTGATGGACACCATTTTTGTGGAAGATGTGGCGGCAGATTTGATGAAGATGGTTCGGCGACTAAAAATGACACAATGTTTTTCGGCGCCATGCAAGCCCCTGGAAAAGCAAAACTTATCCTCATCAAAGGTGAAGGCCTTGAAGGATTAAGCTACCATCTCAATGCCACAGAACACGTCGCAGGAAGAAAACAAGGCGCTATCCTTTTTCCCGAAGACGACTACCTCAGCGGAAAGCATGCCACCTTTCATTATCGTGATAACCTCCTCTATCTCAAAGACGAAGGAAGCTATAACGGCACCTTTTTGAGACTCAGAGAACCCACCGAACTTGGCGATGGAGACGAAATCATGGTCGGCGAGCAATTGTTTCGTATCGAATATTTAAGCGTAAAAACAGAGTATCCAATGAGCGAAGGAACGCTCATGTATATCTCGCCTCCCAAAGATTATAAATTCAGAGTCGTTCAAGTATTAGAAGGTAGAAAAGCCGGAAAAGCGTTTTGTTCTACCAATAACGATATCCTCATCGGCCGCGAAGCCGCCGATATCAGCTTTCCCGAAGATCGACATATGTCCAGAAATCACACCCGACTTGTCTACCAAAATGGAAAGGTGATGTGCGAAGATCAAAACTCAAAAAACGGAACCTTCAAGCGAATCAAAACAGAAGAAAGACTCCGTCACGGCGATTACGTCGGGTTTGGATCCGAGGTCATGCGAATCGAAATCAATTAAGTTCATTCCACAAAAGTTTTAAAGAAATTCCACATGGCCTGACTTCCAAAATCGGGCCAGATATGACCCGCCGGATGCTGACAATAATGCACCGGCGTTTTTGTATCACAGCCATCATAGAGCACACAGGGATCGGGATCGGTCGCAACCGAGGTCGCCTCACATCCCGCACGATCTCTAAAGAAATCACGGTAGCGCTCCCTTCCAGCTGCAAGCTCTTGGGTCCCGATTGTAATCCAAGCCGCTGGTGTAGAGATGCAATTTGCTTCATCAAAATAAACCACAGAACCCCCCACCGCTATCGCACGTATATCTTGGCGTCGGCAACCGAGTACGCCGGAAAAAGAGCCTCCTCCGCTAAATCCCATCGCGAAAATAGCGTCCTCATTTACACATAATTCGGTTTTGGCCTGGGTGATCACCTCTTCGAAATACAGTAGCTCGCTTTCAACCCTTCCAGGCCATGAATCCTGCGGCATGCTATAATCTCGCCATTGTTTATCGATCGCATTGGCGACAATTAGAATCGCATCATTCTTTAAAATATCTCGAAGATTTCGATCGCCGCTTTGCGTATCCCAATAGGAAGATGTTCCTCCATTACCATGGAGGGCAAGCACGACTGGCCAAGTACGATCTTTTGAATATCCCTCAGGTAGCCTTAGGATAAAATTCCTTGAACGGTTTTCGAGCATAAAAGTATTTTCTCCCTCCACGAGCCCTTTTCCATCGACACAACCAGGACTTCCTTTAGCCATCACGCCTGCGTCCCCATCTCCCAGATCCTGCGCAGTATCACCGCCGCCAAGATCGCCACCGCTATCTGGGCGACCTAAAACATCCTTGTGCATATCGACGACATGCAGATCGCCTTTGACATCCGAGGATGGAGTATCCTTGTGTCCGACATCTTGACCCTTATCCGGTGTTTGTTGATCTATTGTGATTTCGGATGCATTGCATCCGAAATCAAGAAGCGCGAGAAAGATTAAGAAGATTATTTTATTCATGCGCAATGATTTCTTTAAAGCGCGTCCAAGTCAAGGATGTGATTTGGGGTAGGGAAGCAGAGACTTATGTTTAACACACCAATCAATGACCGCTTCGGAAACAAGATAAAGTGGAGATCCATCCCGGCTTAAATCCGGGTTGCGATAATGTTTTAACTTCGTAATCTGAGGACCTAAAAGCGCCTCTCTTTCCTCGTCGAAAGTGCCGTCAAGCAAGTGCGTTCTTAGAAAATCAACAAAGCCAAGATACATCTCGCCCCAATTCATATTTCCGTTTCGATAGGCCTCATTGCTCAATCGACCGGCCGCTCGAATAAGCTCGCCTTGTATGGATGAGGCTTCTCCAGATGGAGGTCTCAGAAGGCACGCCCAATGCTATCAAGTGCTTCACCATCTCCATCTCATCGTTTCGCACCGCACACTCTAAAGGGAAATTCATGTGCATCGGTTCATAATCGATCGCAACGCCATGCTCGATCATCAAATCGAGCGCATCCACATTTCCGCCCTCTACCGTAAAATAGGCAGTATTTATGTTTTGATCTGCGACCATCTTTGGGTCCGCGCCGTGGTCTAAAAGAAGCTTTATGGATTCCATCACGCCAGACTCAAGGGCTGCCATAAGTGGCGTCATTGCGACCCCAAATAGCTCGATGTATGTCATTCATTTTTCTTCTCGTTTAAGTAAACATTCCAACCAATATTCTATCAAGGCAATCCCATCGCCTTTCCATATTTTCGTTTATCACTCACACCTACCCAGTTCTCGCCGTCTCGTGTGATAAACTGAACCGCATTCGAAAAATGTTGAGACTTGAGTTGATGACCTTTTTTCTTCAATGCTTCCTGCCACAGGAGTCCAAATTCGCCGTCCAAAAAAAGAATATTGGGCAACCATTGATGGTGAAAACGAGGCGAGAAAACAGCTTTTTCTGGCGACCACCCAAAGTCGATCGAGCGATGCAAAGTCAGGAGCGTTCCCGTGATAATACGGGGACCGCCGCTACCCCCAACGATGGCCATTGTATGGGAACATTTTTCCGGTGCCTGAGGTATAGGTTCTGATAGGTTTTTGACTGAACAAGGTGCCGTCACAATTGTGGGCGACATTGAACTAAGAGGACGCTTCCCCGCTTCAATTGCATTTTGCGAACTCCCCATCAATCCATAATTATTGGCCACACCAGGTTGAGCGGTAAAATCTCCCATCTCGTTATTTAAAATAAGTCCGTATTTTTCAACGTAAACCAAAGAACCAAAACTTGTGTTAATCGTGGAGGTGCAAGAAAGCGAGGAATTCGCATCAGCAACCGAAACATGGGTCGTCCCATCATCATCGGGAAAGGGCGCGTGGAGACCATATTTTTCTTTTTCCAAGGTCTTCCAGGGCGACAGGATCTTCTTTTCTGCAAACGATTTATGCGTCAACATTTTAGCAGGTACCTTTACGAAATCTGAATCTCCTAACCAACGTGCGCGATCGGCAAAGGCGTGCTTTAAGGCCTCAACAGTACGATGCATGGTTTGCGGATTATCGCCCAGCGTTCGATAATCCATGCCTTCCATTAAATTCAAGGTCTCTAAAATCGTCGTACCTCCTGACGAAGGAGGCGGCATGGTGAATATTTT
>JALSKP010000857.1 GCA_026988815.1 Myxococcales bacterium
TCTCCCCCAAAACTACAATTGCCAGCCCCGCCTACAAAAACGGTATCGCCACAAAAGAGATGATTTTCGAGTTGGTAGCTAACATGACCAGGTGTATGACCGGGCGTGTTCAGCACTTTGAGATTCAACATACTCAGTTCAATCCTATCCCCATCTTCGACAATAATATCGACACCCGAAACCGTTCCCCTTTCTATAATCGCCGCATCAGCCCCTGCAATGAGCTTTGCATCTGGAAATTTTTGAAGGACACGATCGTTTCCACCAACATGGTCATGGTGAAAATGGGTGTTCAAAACATACTTAAGAAAATCCCCCGACTTCTTAACCATCTCAATTGCTGTGTTTGCGTCAACGGGATCGATAAGAAGGCATTCTCCGCCATCTCTAATCATGTAAAAGTAATTATCGCTAATTTTGCTTTTAATAATCTCTATCACTAGCTCTTCCATTTAAAATGAATGCTCCAGATTTGCATTGCGCTCATTACGGCTCGATACCGTTGAACCGGCTCTTTACCCGTCTGCGGAGACGTCCTGCGTTCCGGGTCTCGGTAAGAACAATCGCGACATGCTTATCTGGTGCGTGTCTTATTATTTTCTCGAACCATTTCATCTGAAATTCAACAGAGAAAGGTATTTCTTCTAATCCTGAAACAACCCAAAAAACATCTTTGGAAGCTCGGGAACCGATACGAACAATTTTATCCCCTCTTAGCAAGAGTGAATCGCTAATTTGGGCTCGATATCGGCCGATTGTTGGCGTTTTATCACCAAAGGATAAATGAATACAGGCCTCATGATGAATTTCTCCTAAAGAAATCAAACTCTTGTCTGGCCCAAAGAAAATGCGTTTAAAGAATTGTTTGGTGTTTTGAATGTGTTTCATATTCCCCCAGAAACATCTTCGGCCTCCTCCTCCATCTGTTTCGATGTTTAGATGACCCCAAAAAAAATGCGCAATAGAGCGCGTTTCAAATGACCTTGAAGGCCCTAGGGTTCAACAACGATGACCACACCTTCCATATTGGCGTGCGGTCGGCATCGATAGTGCTCAGTCGCCGCAGATGAGGACATAGTCACAACGCCACTTTGTCCCTGAGTAAGGATGTTTGTAAGAAAAACGTTCGTTGGATCGATATTATTCGGAGCAATTTCCGTTGGGTTTCGACTTACTGGAACGTGTCCATCCACATCAAGGTTTGTAAACCTAATGTCAGCCCCCCCATCAACACAAAGCATTTCAGGGGTAAACTGAAAGTTTTGAATATTAACGCTAACCATCGCGTTTCCACGTTGATCGCTCGCTACATCAGGAGAAAGAATAAGATCTGCCGCATCTCGAGGAACGATTTTAAACCTTCTGAAAGAGAAATAAAGCGGTCCAGCGACCTTCGTGTAAAATGCACAAGGAAGAGGATTGGTGTAGGAAAATAGAAGATCATCAACGTTCAACGACCCATCGATTGTAAATTCAGAGAAACGGGCATTAGCTGCAGTCACACCAGCTTCATTGATTTGGACCAGAACACCCTCCCATTTTTCAGCTTCGCTCGGCGTGACCAAGGTCGGTGCATCGAGAATCTCAGGAATAACAGGCATAGCCATTCCAGTGCTGGTAAAGGAACTGAGAGTAATCATGGAGTTGGTCGCATTTTCGGTGTAAAGCCCCTCCAAACTAATCGGACTACCAACAGATAAACTCGTCACGTCAATGCTATTTACATTTACATAAATACCGCTGAAGGCGCCGCCAGCAACTTCTTGAACGAACATATGCTCGCCGTTGAGCGCAGAAACAATGACGTTATTAACGGAAACTAAAGAGTTCACAGAAGGGTGTCGCGCGGCCGAGGTATCCTGAATTTCGTAGATCGTAAAGGTCTCCACTGGTTTTGGGGCACAACTATCATTAGCCGCTCCCGGTGTTCCCAGGTCTCCAGCTCCGAAAGATGAAAACGCCTCGCACCAAAATTGAACGTCATTATTATCGTCAGTCGCGAGATCGTGGTCTGATCCCATCTGTACTGCAACACCGCGCGGGGTTGGCCACGCAGATGTGTAGTCTACACGATCAAAAATCGTGCCTGCGCTGTCCTCAAAGATAATTTCGTCAGCGGTATTAGAAAGCGTCATATCGGGACCATAGACGTAGTCCACGGTCACACCGCCATTAACGGAGATATCGGCGTTGCGACCCAAGATGTAATAGGCATTTGGTGCTAAGTTCGGCGCGCCTGTAATGACGTGGCTATTGATTCCGTCATCTTTGAGTATGAGGCCGTCCAAAATCAATGTTTTTCCGGTCAGGTTCTTAATTTCGAGCCATTCGCCATCTCTATCCGGCACCGCGCCTGGATCTGGTAAAAATTCGCTGATAACAAAATCACCAACAACAGGAGCGACAGGGGTTGCGGAAACACAGGCTCCATTTGAGCAGGTATGGCCGGCAAGGGTACAGTCTTGGGTCTGTTCGACAGCAGCAAAACTGCAGGTACCGTCGAGGTAATTGCACGCTCCTGCGCCGGAGTAGGTCGTTGCAACATCACCTGTACAGAACGCAGCTGGTGCGTCGCAGGTTTCATTTTCACAAAGGTCTACACATTTATCGGTCTGACAAACCTGCTTGGCCGTATCGCAATCTGTGGTGATTTTTACCATATCGTAGGTGCACTGACGGGCGACCGTATCGCAACTCCCGGGACCAGAATAGCTGGTGAGCACTGTGCCATTACACATATCCGCTGGCGCATCACAGGGATCGTTGGCTTGGCAGGTATCAACGCAGATGCCCGCATCACATGCTTGCTGGGTAGCCGCGCAATCAACCCTAACCTCGGCTGGATCTTCACATACCCCGTCGGCCGGATTACACATCGACATTCCAGGCGTGGTCACGGCCACATCGCCCTCACATTTTGGTGCAGGTGTATCGCAGGAAACATTGGCGCAAAGGTCTACACATCCTCCCTGATCGATATC
>JALSKP010000858.1 GCA_026988815.1 Myxococcales bacterium
ATTCCACTATCAAGACATTCGGTGCGTACCGTTTCCATTTTGCAATCGTTGTCACGGTCGCAGGAGGATTCAACCCAAACGGTGCCTTCACACAAGGACATCGAATCTGGAAGGGGACACATACATGCCGCCGTCGTCCCATTATTCGCCGTCGTCCCATTATTCGCCGTCGTCCCTTTATTCGCCGTCGTCCCGTTATTGGGAATTGTCCCATTGTTGTTGGTTGTTCCGTTGTTCTTTTTCGCTCCATCATCTCCACAAGCTGCCAATGCAGTCGCGATAACCAAGGTCACCATGTACTTTCTCATTTCGTTCTTCCTTTTTTTAATAAAAACCACCCTTACCTATTAACTGAGATTTGTATCGGATTCAATGCATCCTGATCCTTTCCAGATCAATAATTTGCTTTCTTAGCAGCAACGTCAATATTGCTAGAATTGAAACCTCGCCTCTACAGAAGATCGCGTGAGCCCCTCGGAACTATTTTTTACGAACGGAGACACCGTAGCTGATGCATTCAGCAAGGAGGATAGAGTAACCTTTTCCACCAGCTGGATTAAGGTCTTGGATGGTGACGCTTGTACTTGGATTGTTCAGTTGAACCTCGGTGATATTTTCCTGTGAAGTCGCCGCACAAAAGGTTGGCGAGAAGGTCGACGCTTCTAAGATATTGAGATTATCTCCAGATTGAGCATGGTAGCGAAGCAGGTAGAGCGAGGATACAGGAGCTGTGAAATGAAGAACGAGATCAGATCCAACGCTAAGGTCTGCGCCTTGAGCTCCCATCCGAAGATCGTAACATGTGGAGACCCAGGAGGGTTGTGCAATAGAAGTTGAACCGCTTATCGAGGCTAAGGTATCTCCAGACGACGTGGTATAAGGGAGGGCGCTCATGTCAATGGCTTTGAATTTTATGCATTCAAGACTATCCTGGCATTGGTTGTCGGAGAGAATATCTTCGGCCGCACATTTATCAGGGGTGAGAAATTTATTTCTACCCCAAATTCCCCTGCAGCAAACCGGAGCTTGGCAACTCAGGTCAGGTACAATATCAGACATTGGGCATTGGGATTGTTGAACGAGGGCATTCCCATCCAAGGTTTGGCAACAGACTTCTTTAGAACAGATCGCATCATTGACAATCGAACCTCGGCAGTTCCCAGCTGCTTTGATTTCATATCCTTGCCTACTCTGGCAACAAATTTCTACACATTGGTCATCGGCTAGAACTTTTCCATTGGCGCATTCACCTTCAGGAATCGTCTGGGCCCCGTCAGAAGTGTCGCAGCAGACCGATTTTTCTTCCACACATTCCGCCGAAGAAAGGATGTTTGCCACGAGACAGTCGCGACTTGGTTTGGTTTTGGGTCCGTTGGGGGTGGAACAACACACATCACGTTTGTCCAAGCAGATGATACCATTGGAACGATTGGAACGACTGCTGTTATGATCGATCGCGTTACATTCACCATTGGTGAGAATGTTTGTCGACTCCGCACCGACATTGCAACAGACAAGAACCTCGTCACCGGGTTCTGGGCAGGTCTCCCCCATCGATCGATCCGAGGGGCCTTTTGAGAAAAGTGGCCCCACACAAAGGTTCGCGTTCTCATCACAATCTGTCGAAGAAAGAATGTCATTAAGCGCGCAATCGCCACTCGGTACAGTTTTTGGACCACCGAGGGTGGAACAACATACATCTTGTTTGTCTAGGCAAACGATACCATTGGAACGATTGGACCGACTGCTGTTATGATCGATCGCGTTACATTCACCATTGGTAAGAATATTTGTAGACTCTGCACCCACATTGCAACAGACAAGAACCTCGTCACCGGGTTCAGGGCAGGTCTCCCCCATCGATCGATCTGAGGGGCCTTTTGAGAAAAGTGTTCCCACACAAAGGTTTGCGCTCTCATCACAATCTGTCGAAGAAAGAAGGTCATCCAAAGCGCAATCGCTACTCGGTACAGGTGTTGGACCATCGACGGTGGAACAGCATACATCACGTTTGTCTGGGCATGTGATATTATTCGATCGGTTGGAACGACTGCTATTATGATCGATTGCCCCAGAACATTCCTGAGGAATTGGCTCAGTCTCAGGGGCTCTGCCACAAGCACTCAGAGCAAATAAAAGTGTGAAAAGAAAGGAATTGAGTTGAAATTTCATAAATGTCCTAGATATTGTTGAAAGTATCTTCAAGCAAATTTAGCGCCAGCATCTTTATAACCAAAGACGCACCTAACAGCGGCGGAATTACTATTGATCCGAAGAAGGTATATAGATCTGTAGACCAAAGGATATCAGACAAAAATGTCAGACAATCGTCAAAAAACGTCATACAGTGTCAACGACGATTCTCGTTTTTATCTTGTTCACAGAAACTAAAATCACTGACTCCAGCGAAAAGATTCCATACATTGCACCTCATCAAAGGAGGCTTCCCACCCGGTCAGGTCGCGAAAAACCGAGCTGTCGATAGTCACCGGAAATTTCACATGACTGAGCGCACCGGGCGGCAATTTCGGAAAACCAAAACGTCCAGAAATTTTGCTAAAAATAAACTCGGGAATCGGAACCGCGGTGCGCCCTGTTTCACGAATCACAACCGATAGGGGAACTGGTGCCGGTCCACTAACGTTGAAAACACCCTCAATTTTATTTGTAATCGTTGCCTCGATAGCCGATGCAATATCCTCTTCATGTAAAAACTGGAAGAGAGGATCAAACCCCAAAACGGTCGGTACGCGTGGTCCTTTAAGAAAACCCGCAAGAGTGCCGGCATGGGTTGGCCCGAGAGTGTAGACCATTCTCAGAACCGTTGTCGTGAGTTTTGGAATACGCCAGATTGCGCTACCTGCGTAAAGATCTGCGGCCACTAAATCGGCCAATTCAGGGAAGGTTGTCACCGCCATCGGTGGTTCATCTTCGGAGTGGTACATGGGGGAATCCGCGGCCGCGCCGTAGTAGGTGTGGCGTCCAACGAAAATGCAATGTTTAGCGCCAAATTT
>JALSKP010000859.1 GCA_026988815.1 Myxococcales bacterium
CAACCGCCTCAGTCTCGTTTAACTTCTGATTGATGGTAGGCAATATAGCAGATTTTGGCATCTCGCGATGGGCGGCTTGAATAGCACGACGGACCTTCTCCCACGCACGCTGGGTATCCATAACGCTTGATCTAAAGCGTATATTTACAATAGCAATTCCCGTGCGAATGGTAACTTGCACGCGTTCAATATCGGAGAGCTCGCTCAACTCTTCCTCTAAAGGAAGGGCCACTAATCGCTCAACGTCGAGCGGATTTGCGCCGGGATATGGGGCGATAACCAACCCAAATCGCGCTTTCATCGTTGGATCTTCCTGGCGAGGCATACTGAGCCAAGTCGCCACACCAACAATGCTGAGCATGAGGGCTAGGCCCACACTTAGCCGACTTCTAGAAAAAATCGTCTCAATCAAGGTGTTCATTCCTGACTCACTTCGTCGTTTTCGAGTAAACGCCCTTGGCCGGCAACTACGATATCCGCACCCACCTCAATGCCTCTTAACGAGACCTTTCCCTCAAACAACTCTCCGAGTTTCACCGGAACTTTTCTGACTTTCCCCTCCGAAACTTTCCAAACAAAAGGAGACTGACCGGAGGGATCAACCACGGCTCCTAGGGGAGCGAGCGTCTGTTTTTGGGGTGAGGTATGGATGCGAATGGTCACATCGGACCCTTCTGCGATTTTACTATTTTTGGGAAGGTCGAGCACTATAGGATGTAGACCTCGCTCGTTGGTCACACTGGCTAGAACGGCATTCACTTTCGCGTCGACTTGTACGCCTTCGTTAGTATACATGCTTACTTTATCCTCGATCGAAATCTGTGAAGCCATGGATTGACTGACCTCGATTCTTACCTCCTTTATGTCCTCACCGACCAGCCTTAGGACGGGGTGCCCCGGCGAAATCACTTCCCCGGCTTCGGCGTAAAGACTTGTGACGACGCCGTCGAAGGGGGCGAGCAACCGCGTCTCTCCCCGCTTTCTTTTCGATTCTCTTAAGGCCTGTTTTGAGGCTTGAAGACCTGACTCGGCTTGGTTTAATGCGGATTCAATCTTTTCAAAATTTACTCGCGTCAGGGCACCTTGTTTCAGAAGTTTTTTCGAACGCTGAAGATCCCGCGCGAGCTGATCGCGTTGTTCTTTTCTTGCCCGATAAGCCGCACCGGCCGCCTGAACGCCGATCGAAAAACCGTTGGCATCCAGACGAGCAATCAAGTCGCCTTTTTTGACATGGTCACCCAGGCCGAGGTCTTGAGAAATGAGGCGACCTCCGGTGGCGAATGAAAGCCGACTTTGGTTCTTTGCTCGAATCACGCCTGGGAACTCTAATTTTCCACCAAGATTTATCTCGATGACTTTGGCAATCCTCACTTTTTGAGGTGATTGTTTATTCACTTTGGCAGGTTGTTTCTCACACCCAAGGGGCAGTAGAAAAACGAAAAAAAGAAAATGGAGTCGAATAAACATCAAGGTCTCCTAAAAAGTCTAAGCATTGTTTAGATAGTCATCTAAGCACTGTCAAGAAAGAGACAAATAGTTCGCCATATTGCAGGCGGCTAGGCACAAAGAGGATGTCGATTTAGAAATTTTTCATATAAAACGGAATTGAATTGTAGGGTGCGCCCCTCTGTGGTCGCCCGCAGGTCCTTTATTTACAGTCGAACCAAGGGTATACCCAAGGGCACGCGACCACAGCGGGTTACCCCTACAACCCCAACGGAAATGTGAATATCGAGACATTGAGGCAACCTCCACAAGGCCACTCCCTATTCTCGGCGGCCAGGCACAAGGCCACCGAGCAATCCAGCTCAATATTGTTGAGCGCCGTGAATTGAGTTAGCCTCGGCCTATGACATCGCAAAAACCCTATCACCACGGCGACCTTCGCAGCTGTCTCATTCGGGAGGGGCTGGCACTCATCCGTGAAAAAGGACTGACCTCCTTATCGCTAAGGGCGGTCGCTCGAGCGGTCGGTGTTTCCGCGGGCGCCCCCTATCATCATTTTCAGAACCGGGCCGAGCTGCTAGCGGGGATCGCTGCGGAAGGATTTACGATGCTTTACCAGGTCGTAAAAGAAGCCCAAAAAAATGCGGATGAGGGAGAAGAGCTCACCTTAATGGGGACCGCTTACACATCTTTTGCAGTGAAGAATCCTGAGCATTTTCGAGCGATGTTTAGTCCAGAGTTGTCCGAACCGGGTGCATTTCCGGCGTTGGAAGAAAAGGCATATGCGGTTTTTGATGAGCTTGCACGTTCGGTTTTCCGAGGGCAGTCCGAGGGCTCAATTCCTGAGGGTAATCCTCAAAAATATATTTTGATCGCCTGGGCGGTGGCGCACGGTGTGTCGACCTTGCTCATTGATGGACCGCTTGCCAACTCGGAAAAAATTGATTTTGATCCGACTTTGATGGGAGCGATTGTCGCAGAAACGATGCAAAGTGTTTTACAACAGGCGAGAAAAGCGGACGACGCAGGATTGTGACGCCTAATCCCAGTCGTAATGGTGTCGAAGGTAATCGACATATTCGGGTGCGCTCAAACGGCTCTGAAGACGATCATCGATAATCTCGTTTTCCAAAAAGGATTTCATCTCACCGATCAGACGAGAGGGTTTAAGAGAAAAGTCCTTCATCATTTCTTCTCCGACGCCGCTCGGAAGTTCGGGAATCAGGCGTCCTTCTTTTTGAAGCTCTTCAACCCTGGATTCAAAGGCGACCATATCCGATTCACGCTTGGGATCTTTTGCTTTCGAAAAATCGCATAAGGCATGAAAAAAAGGAGCGAGTTGTAAGTACACTCTTTTTAAGGCGGGATCATCGACGTCTTTATTAAGTGACAAAAGAAGATGTTGATGACGCACGATTGCTCTGATTTCTCTGGTAGATTCGTTGTCGAAAGTAAAACGTTTACCAATTTTGGCAACGACCTTATCCCTTTCTTTCTCGGTTATCCGAGGCAGAATGTGATGCAATAAAATTCCCCATCGCAGCGCTTTGTTTTTTTCGGCCCTAACAAGCATTTCGACGGCTTCTGTTAGTGCTTTGCTCTTTTCGTTGGCAGGCGTTTGCGTGCCCTCCCAAAGCTCAGGTAAAATCACGTGGAAAACACCGCTACAAACGAGAAAATCGATGGCGTCTTTGACGTAATCTCCAACGAGCAATTTGTTCATTTCCTGGAGCCAACGCTCCTTGCTGATTTCCTTGATATTATTGGATCTTGCACAGGCAGCGTCCATGAGAGCGGGATCGATCGAAAAGCCAAGTCTAGAAACGAACCGAGCGACCCTAAGAATCCTTAGCGGATCTTCGGCCAAGGTTTCTTGGGGATCGGAGACGACTCTGAGCACACCTTTTTTTAGATCGCCCAAACCGTCGTAAGGATCAAAGAATTCACCCTTTTCATCAAAGGCCATTGAGTTGATACTAAAATCTCTTCTTTTGAGGTCTTGTTCAATCGTGGTGCCGAACTTGACTTCTGGATGCCGGCTCCCCCTTCGGTAAAACTCGGAAGACCGGTAGGTTGTCACTTGAACATCTTTCGGAAAGCCGCCCTCTTTTGGACCGTAAAGGGTCGCCCCGACGGTGCCGAATTCAAAACCCATGTCATAGGTAGAGAAATTATTTTTCTTAAGAATCTCCAGACTTTGGGCTGGTAGGGCATTCGTACAAAAGTCCAAATCGTCGAGGTCTTTCATTTCGATACCAAGGGCTAGATCGCGAACGGCGCCGCCGACAAGGAATAGCTCCTTACCTGCTTCTCGAAAAATTTTAAATAGACGTTCCATTTTTCCTCCTTTGGCGGAAAACGAGTCAAAAAATAAATATGGATATTTTAACACCCGCTCCCGACATCCTATTTCTCCTTCGTAAATAAAACTGATTTTTCTAGCAAGTTCCTATTGAGAAAAATAATTTTTCGGACAATTTCATTTTGAAAGCCGCGTTGGATGAGATGACGAAAGGCTCTTTCTCGTCCTTTGGACGATTCCATTTCACATTTTTTATGCGCTCGGATCTTCGCGTTTCCCATCCAGTCGACGTCGAGCTTGGCAATCGCGGCGCTGATGAGACACGCCGAAACCCCGCGTTTTTGTAATTTCTTTCTAATCTGATTGCGGCCCCAGAGATCGCGCGCAAGTAATTCTGCTTGGCGATCGGCGAATCGTTGATCGTCCAACCATCCTCTTTTTTGGTAAAGTGCGATAAGAGTTTCGATTCTCTGGTTTTCAAATCCTCTTTTTCTTAGCTTGGCTTTAAACTCAAATACCGCGTGATCGCGAGGGGCCAATAGGCGTTGGGCAACCTTTTCTAATTCAGCATCGTACTCCTCGTCGCCCTCCGTCAAATCCCCAACTCCTTATCGATCTGTGGGATCAACCAATCTTGGATAAAGACTTCCACAAGCACTTCGAAGGTTCGCAGCATATCGACCGGATCGAGGTCCTCGTTATCCATAAAACCCAAGGAGCGATCGATGGCAAGTTCGAGAATATTTTCAAACCAGGCTTTGACATCATCGAGGGGCAAGTCGAGAGGATTAAGTCCATCGAAGGGATCCTCAACTTTAAAAAGTTGGTCGAAGGCCCAATCGAGAACCAAAGGCCCCGCCTTTTCGAGGGCGTCAAAACGGTGTTTGTTCTCGCTCAGAAAATCCAAAAACATGTCTCGAAACTGCGTTTGTTCTTGACCGCTGTCTTCTTCGGGTTGCGCGAGTTTACTTGAAACGTGATCGTTCAAGGCGCCTATGATTTGGGAGGAGGATTGGGCTAGGTGGCCCAGAGCAAAGATTCCGTCGATGATGTTGACGCGATCGGGTGTCTCAACAAGAAGGCGTTTGGCTTGATTAACAACATTTCCCGTGATTTTCTTAAAATCGAACATACTCGAATGGTCTCAGATAGGGCCACGCTGTCAATCAAAGGCGTTTGGATAAACGACGTGATGAATTTGTCGTTTCGCCTTCTTTTACGCATGTCGGCTTATGCCAACTTGAAGAGAGCGATTTACGTTACTAAATATCGCTTTCACCAAAATGTGGTACAGATTATCCCTCCTTTGTTGGCTATATCTAGAAACATGCCACCGGTTCCTTTCCTAATTTCCCCGACGATAGTTGCAAAAACAGAAAACAAACGAGATGATGCCGATCGACTAAAAGGAAACCATGAAACCTATTTATTTAATGAGTCCACCGCGGTCAGATTGGACGTTAAAAGGAAAAGCAAACTTCCGCTCCATCCAAGCCGGTGAGGTTAACGCCGCCGATGCGCAAAGAGAATGGGCGAGTTTGGCAGATGCAATCGTCGCCTCGGGTGGAGAAGTTTTGGTCGTCCCGCCCGACCCCCAGCGCAACCTCACCGGAATGGTCTACACTGCCGAAGCTGGCGAATTTTATGTCGACGCCAACCATGGTCCCTCCTTTATCCTTCCCAACATGTCTGCTGGACATCGCCGCAAAGAATCGGCTTGGATAGGCGGTTTTTTTGCCGGTTTAGGCATGCACATCGAAACGATTGGAGCAACATGGGAGGCTCAAGGAGACGCCTTACGTTGTCCATCGGGCATCATCCATACCTACGGCGAAGGTCGCTTTGCGCGTAGCGAAAAAGCAGCTTATAAGGAAGTTGCACCGCGTTTATCGGATGCCCATATCCAACTCAAATTCAAAGCAGACCCTTGGTTTCACGGCAATACTTTCCTCAATGTCTATACCCATGAGGGTCGTTCAGGCGCGCTGGTATGTGAGGAGGCGGTCGAGGACTTTAGTAAACTCACGGCCTTTCTTGGTGAAAGCAAAATCGTCAAAGTTAGTGCTCAGGAATCGATGAATTACGATACCAATTCCTTGCAAGTCAACGATAGGGTTATCGCGAGTTCCACCATTTCAAAAAAAGCAATCGGACTTTTCGAAGAACTTGGGTTAGATGTAGAACTCCTAAGTTTAGTTGAACTCTTTACTAAAGGTGGTGGTGCCCC
>JALSKP010000860.1 GCA_026988815.1 Myxococcales bacterium
CCTTGAGTTTTGGGACGGGTGAGGAAGGTTTGGAGCTTGTCCAAGACTTTGGTCCCGACCTTATCTTGCTTGATCTGATGCTACCTGGAATCCAAGGTATCGACGTTTGTCGTACTTTAAAAGCCGATCCCAAAACCCATGATATTCCCATCGTTTTCCTCACCGCAAGAGGCGAGGAAATTGACCGCATCGTAGGATTTGAAGTTGGTGCGGAGGATTATGTCGTTAAACCCTTTAGTGTTCGCGAACTATTACTACGCGTTAAGACGATATTAAAACGCTTTAAAAAGAATCAGCCAGAAGAATATATAGTAAATTTCGATAACATAAAAATGGACGTCAATCGCCACCGCGTCTTTCTCGACCAGACAGAGATTGATTTAACGGCTACCGAATTCCGACTCCTAAAGACCTTTTTAAAAAATTTGGGCGAAGCAAAAACGCGTCAGGAACTTCTCGAAAAAGTCTGGGGAGATGAAATTTCGGTGACCCTTAGAACCGTCGATACACATGTAAAACGACTCCGTGAGAAACTAAAAAGTTCCGGCAAATATATCGAAACCGTCCGAGGCTTTGGCTATCGTTTCTCGGAAAAGCCTTGAACCCCTCGCTTAGAAGCGCCTTCGTTTTCTTGTCCCTTCTTGCGCTCATTTGTGTCCCGATTTGGTTTTTTGTTGGAGCCCAACTGGGTAATGATCCTCGCCTGGTTTTTCGCGCGATGGGATTTCTAGCTTTGGCCGCTGCGATTTCCGCATTGGGAGCTGGGTACTTTCTCGGCTTTGAATCGGAAAAAGAAACCCAGCGTTTGCTGTCTTTAATCGAAACCGAACACGTTGACCGAAAGGAATCTAACGCCGACCGTGCGACCCGTTTAAGGACACGCATGCGTTCCTTGCTCGACGAAAGCCAACACTTAAACACCCTCATCGATAGCATGGGAGAGGCCGTTATCGCGGTCAACGATCTGGAAAAAGTTGTGTTCGCAAACCAGGTCGCTACCCAACGATTTGACATCGAAATTGGCTCTGCCGTAGGTGGACGTTTAGAGGACGAAATCCGTGAAGTCCTATGGTCAGGAAAAGAAAAAACAACCGAATTACAAAAAAGCGATTTCGACTATTCGATTACCATTTCCCCCACCTTTTCGAGTGAAGTAGAAAAGAAAACGACTGGCGCCATCGTTCTTCTCTACGACGTGTCCAAAATTCGAAAGTTAGAAAAGATAAGAAAAGATTTCGTCGCCAATCTTTCTCACGAACTCCGCACACCCATCGCTGTGATTCAATCCAGCGCCGAAACCTTGAGCCTGCCCGCAATGCAACTCAATGAGCTTGCTAACGATTTTGCTGAGACCATCTTCCGGCATAGCGAACGTATGGGAACTTTAATCGAATCGCTCCTGAGGCTTTCCGAAATCGAGGCCACGGGTGATTTACTTGGGCGTGAAGAAATTTCGGTCAACCTGATTTGCAAGGAGGTCCTCGAAAATGTGCGTCCACTCGCCGAAGAAAAATCAATTCGTATCGAATCCGATTTCGACGATATTGTTGTCATGGGGGAACGCGGAGGATTGTCAGTTGTTTTACAAAATTTGTTAGAAAATGCGATTAAATACTCACCCGAAAAAGGACGTATTTTTCTCACCTGCAAGGTCGATGAAAACCTAGTCAAGTTTACTATCCGAGATGAGGGAATTGGAATCGACGAACAGCACCTCGATCGAATATTTGAACGATTCTATCGGGTCGACGAAGGAAGAAGTCGCGACATCGGCGGAAGCGGTCTGGGACTTGCCCTCGTTAAACATTTGGTACGCGCCCTTGACGGAACAATCGAAGTTGAAAGCGAGGCTGGCATCGGGTCCGTTTTTTCTGTGATGTTCCCAAAGCCGAAACGATAGACTTAAAACCTCCTAGGTTGAGGTTGAACGTAGGGATGTTGCACGTAGGTTGTGGTTGAACGTAGGTTGCGGTTGATGGAACGCAGTGACGAAACCCAACAAAACAAAAGCGCGAAGGTTGTGGTTGAACGTGTAGATTGCGGTTGAACGTAGGTTGCGGTTGATGGAACGCAGTGACGAAACCCAACAAAACAAAAGCGCGCAGGTTGTGGTTGAACGTAGGTTGTGGTTGATGGAACGCAGTGACGAAACCCAACACATCTTTTTACCTATCTAATGAAGGCGATCACCTAAATTCTTGAGTTGCGAAATCGTGTGAATGTCTTCTCTTAACAGGGGAACGACCTGCACGCGTTGGGACCCGACTTCTTTCTCTAGCTCATCCACCAGTCGGTAGCTTCGTTCAGATAAATGTTGTAAATTTATATACTTTTCTTCCATTCGGTCCCAAGACCGTCTCGATAAAGGAAGACGTTTCGAATCAATCAGACTATTCGTATCTAGTTTTTTGAATTTGGGGACAATACGATTCAAAATGAAGAGCGACGCCTTTTGTTCCAAAGAGGCAAGCTTTTTATGGAAAAAAATCGCTTCATTGATTCGACGTTTATCGGCCCCTGTGACGATAACAAAATGAGTTGTTGGTTCTCGCAAAATAAAATCAATTAACTCGCCGCGCGTTCTCAAGGTTTCTTGTAAGAATTGTAAAGTATCAAAGAAGTCCACGAGATCGTGGACAAAGCTTTTGCCAAAGGTTTTTCCCATTAGTGAAAGAACGATGGTACTCGGTTTGGTGAGACGTTTAAAAAAACTTGATTTTTTTTGAGGGAGAAACCATCTCATGACGCGGTCATCAAAAAATTGCCTCGCTCGATTGGGGGTTTCTAAAAATTCAAGCGCGTTTTTTGTCGGTGGGGTATCCAATACAACCAAATCATACTTTCCGCTCGTATAAAGATCGTGCAGTTTGTCAAGAGCCATATATTCTTGCATGCCATGCAAAGCGCTGGATAAGAGTTTGTAAATATTGTTTTCGCGACTCCGTTGAACGGTGGCTTTGTCGGGGGCATTTTTTTCGACTAAATCGTCCAAAGTTTGCTGTTGATCAAGCATCATGGCCCACAAGGCGCCACCTTCAACGGGCTCTAGTGCTTCGGGAAGAACGACCTGTTGGGCATCATTATTGAGCTCTTTCAATCCCAAACTATCTGCGAGTCGTTTTGCCGGGTCAATTGTGAGTACGATCGTGCGTTTACCTTCCAAGGCGGCTCGTAGGCCTAGCGCCGCAGCCGTCGTCGTTTTTCCGACGCCGCCAGGGCCGGCACAAACAATCAATTTCCCTTCAGAGAGCATTTTCGAGACAATAGTAATGATCTTACTCCTATGATCGACTGACTACAATTATCATCGGAACCCTAAATTTGTCGAGCTTCCTTAGCGCAAATGCGCTTTTCTTCCATTTAAATATTGTCAACCACAACCTGCGCGCTTTTGTTTTGTTGGGTTTCGTCACTGCGTTTCATCAACCGCAACCTACGTTCAACCTCAATCTACCTTCAACAACAGCCTGCGCGCTTTTGTTTTGTTGGGTTTCGTCACTGCGTTCCATCAACCGCAACCTACGTTCAACCTCAATCTATCTTCAACAACAGCCTGCGCGCTTTTGTTTTGTTGGGTTTCGTCACTGCGTTCCATCAACCGCAACCTACGTTCAACCTCGATCTATCTTCAACTACAGCCTGCGCGCTTTTGTTTTGTTGGGTTTCGTCACTGCGTTCCATCAACCGCAACCTACGTTCAACCTCGATCTATCTTCAACTACAGCCTGCGCGCTTTTGTTTTGTTGGGTTTCGTCACTGCGTTCCATCAACCGCAACCTACGTTCAACCTCGATCTATCTTCAACTACAGCCTGCGCGCTTTTGTTTTGTTGGGTTTCGTCACTGCGTTCCATCAACCGCAACCTACGTTCAACCACAATCTGCGCGCCTCCGGATAAAATCAGATCGCCTTTCCTACGGCAATAGAACCCAGGGGTTGCACGGCTACGATAGGATCGAGTTCTTGAAAGGATAGAACAGCAATGGTTGGAAATCGTAAACCCACCAACTTCTTTACATATCGCCTCACCCGCTGGTCGGTCAGAATAATCGGTGAACGACCAGCATTCACATCTTTGAGAAGATGAAACTCAAAGGCGTTAATAATTTCCTGAGTGACCGCTGGTGGAAGCGCCAAGTAGGTTCCCGTTTCTGTCGTTCTCACCGAGGATGCAATCATTTCCTCAATCCCCTGGTCGACCGTGTAGGCCGCCAATGAATTTCCTCTTTGCGTATATTTGTGGGTGATGTATCGCGACAATCCTTCGCGTACGATTTCGGTTAACGCAATAGGATCTTTTTCGTTTTGTCCGCGTAGGGCAATAATCTCTAAAATTTGTTTGAGTTGGCGAATGGAAATGCTCTCTTCAACCAAGCGTTTTAGAATTTCACTAAGTTCGCTGATGGAAAGGAGTTTGGGGACCACCTCTTCCACGGTCGCAGGAAAAGGACCTTCAAGTTGTTCGATCAAGGCGCGTGTTTCTTGAATGCCTGTAAAATCTGCAACGTGGTGTTTAAGGGTCGCCGCCAGTTGAATCATGATGTACTGCGCGCCGTCCCAGACGCGATAGCCTGCTGCCTCAATGGATTCTTTTTCCTTTTCAGGAATCCAGGCAACATCTCGCCCTGACATGGGGTGGCTGCCTAGTTTCGAATCCACGCCAAGGGATTTTACCTCAGCTTGGGTTGCCGATGACAAAACGTAGCCCTCCGGGATCCCTCCTGAGGCGACAACAATTTCATCAATGGCGATTGAGAATTGATTGGGTGCTATTTTAGCGACGTTCTTTTTAACGCGGCAACCTGGAACTTTAACCCCAAATTCATGGAAAATTCCTTCACGAATACTGGGCAGCTTATCACTTAATTTCTGAACGCCCTCCTCGCCCAATACTCGCGATAAATTTGTACCAATGGAAACGCTAAGCGGCGTCGTTGCGGGGAACATTTCTCGCGCGTTGGCAGCCGCCGATTTTGCTTGGGTTTGGATTTCTTTGACGGCTTTTGCATCCTCGTCGTTTTCGGGTTTGGTTGCAGTATAGAGGCTAAAGGCCACAAGGGCGACGCCTCCACCGAGGACCAGAAAAGGGATGGTGGGCAGGCCTGGAATGAGAGCCAAAATAATCAAAAGAAAAGCCGAGATCCCGAGCGCTTTTGGATGGGCAAAGATCTGGGAAAAAATGTCTGAGCCAAGGTGAGAATCGCCGTCCTCGCTTGCAACGCGCGTCACGATAAGACCCGATGTTGTCGCAATTAATAAGGCCGGAATTTGGCTTACAAGTCCGTCGCCAATGGTAAGAACGGTGTACACCTCCGCCGCCTCCCCTGGCGCCATTTCAAGTTGCATAATACCGACAATCATTCCGGCGATGATATTGATGGTGGTGATGATAATACTTGCAATGGAGTCGCCTTTGACAAACTTCATCGCACCGTCCATGGCGCCGTAGAGTTGGCTTTCGCGTTGGAGTTCTCTTCGTTGTTTACGAGCCTCATCTTGGGTTAGCGCACCGGCTCGCAAATCAGCATCGATGGACATCTGCTTTCCTGGCATCGCATCAAGCGTGAAACGCGCGGCAACTTCTGAAACCCGTTCACTACCTTTTGCGATAACCAAAAACTGAATCAAGGTGAGGATAAGAAAGATGACCGCTCCGACAACGTAGTTTCCTTGAACGACAAAAGACCCAAAGGCGGCAATAACTTCGCCAGCGTCGGCATGTAAAAGAATCAGGCGAGTTGAGGAGACGTTAAGGGCTAGCCGGAAGAGCGTCGTAATGAGTAAAATCGACGGAAAGGCTGAAATTTTCACGACCGAGGGCACGTAGAGGCTGATCAATAATAAGGTGATCGCGATCGTGATGTTAAAAGAGAGAAGGAGATCGAGGAGAAAGGTCGGAAGGGGAACGATCATCATTCCGACGATAGCGATAACAATCCCGGCAAGG
>JALSKP010000861.1 GCA_026988815.1 Myxococcales bacterium
GGGTTTCCAAATTCCGAAACAACCGGCTTAAAAACCCCCATCGCCCAACTCACCCTTCATGATGGAAATTTCAACACAACCCAAGACGGCGAGATTGTCGAAAACTTGATCATCAAGGGATACCTCAATATCAAACATAAAAACGTCGTCGTTCGTAATTGCAGAATTTACGGCGGACAGTTCTTCGGCGTTATCATCCGTGCAGAGAACGCCTTAATTGAAGACTCCGAAATCGGCCTAGATGGACAATATGCCGAACTGACCAAAGTCGTTTCGCCGGGCGATAACAAGATCGAGGTCGATAAAGCGATTCCCGTCGGATCCTATCTTCTGCTCTCTTCGATGGGAAAAAAGCGATTGCGTACCCTACGTGTCACCACTACGTCAGGTAATGGTCCCTTCCTTATCGGGGTTGAACGCCATTTTCATATATTTGAAAACGGTCAAGAAGTTGAAAAAACAGAACCTGCCAATATTATGTTTTCACATCCCGCTGGTGCGACGATTTCATTCTACGATCCCGCCACCTCCCCTCCCCTTTCAGGTGACGGCATCACCTCCACTGCCGTGCTTTCCAAGACGATTCGCCGTTGTGATATTCATCACGTTAACGACGGATTTAAAATGGATAACGGCGTTTATGAGGATAACTACGTTCATGAACAAATTTACATTCCCAAATCTCATTTGGATTCTGTTCAATCGACCCGAGGGGTTGGCGCAAAACTTCGCCATAACTCCCTTGTCGCACCATGGGATGCCAACGGGATTCAACTCGCGCCCGATCAAGGCGAACTGCGTAACCTCGAAATGGAATACAACTACCTTTCTGGGGGTGGATTTACCCTTAGATGGGGCGTTGACGGTGGACGCCTTCGACACAATCGCTTCGGCCGAGACTCGGCCTTTGGTCCCATGACGATCTACAACGGCGGTCGGATCGATGAGGTCCGCGATAATCGTTTTGCCGATGACGGAAGCGTCATTCCCAATGGCGCCGATGTAGCTTTTGGCGATAAGAACGGAGACGGTTCTGGACGTGGAGATGCGTGGGGAAGCGGATACAATCCTCAATACAAACTTCCGGGCAACTAAACCCTGATGAATTACGATAAACTTTCCTCGGAATGGATCCGAGCCATGCGAGGAAAAAGATCTCAGCCCCAACTCAGTCGTATGTTGGGTTACGATTCAAATGTGGTCTACAGCTGGGAATCTGGGCGGCGGTTTCCAAGCGCAAAAATACTCCTCGATCTTTTGAAAATAAATCACATCGATATGGATCAATTATGGTCCTCTTTTTTTTGCAAATCCACCCCATTGGGAACACACCTCCGGAATGGAGGCTACCGCGGAATTTCTCAGAGAATTACGTGCCAATCTTCCCATTAGTGACATCGCGTTGAAAACAGGGTTTAGCCGATTTGCGATTTCCAGATGGATTCGCGCTCATAACGATCCCCGCTTGCCGGATTTTTTTGAAGTTGTTGAAGCCATGTCCTTCCGGCTACTCGATTTCATCGCTTTAACGACCGATATTTCTCAACTAAAATCAGTCGCCCACGATTGGGAAAGACTGGAACGGGCCCGCGCTATTGCCATTGAATTACCCTGGTCCCACGCTGTGCTACGCGTCCTAGAACTTGATGAATATCGAGAGAGAATCCGACACGACGAGCGATTCGTTGCGCAAAAATTGGGGATTTCAACCGAGCTTGTAAAAGAGGCCATCGAGGCCTTGGCCGAAACAGGTCAAATCAAAAAAGACGGAAAGTATTGGACCCCCGGTGCGATTTTATCAGTCGATACCCGCCATCGAAAAAACAAATATGCGCTAAAAACTTGGTGGAGTGAGGTAGGCTTAAAGCGCATCCCCAACTCGCCGAATGGCCAATTTTCGTACAACCTTTTCACTGTTTCGGAAGTTGATTTCGAAAAAATTCGTGCGCTCCCATGTTTTAACTTCATATGTTTTCATATGTTCATATTCTAAACTGATTTATTCGCCGAAATTTTTAGATTTCACACAACTCTGTACCGAAAAAGATGCAACTGATATCAAACAAAACAACAATCACCATGACCCAGGTTTGAATGTGACAGCACCTCTAAAAATCGGAATTACCCCCGCTCTCTTTCATCAAGATCCTTCGCGCTCGGTCTACAACGGGCGCCCCCTCCTCTATCTGGAACAGTCCATGTCGACCTGGTTGAGTAAAGCGGGATTTCTTCCCTACATTTTGAGCGTACCCTGCGCGCCCTACACACATTATTTAGACGCGGTGATGAACGATATCGACGGCCTTCTCGTCTCGGGCGGCGCCGATGTGGCGCCCAAAAACTATGGTCAAACACCACTGAAAAAAGAATGGTCGGGCGATCCGATTCGAGACGAATACGAAATAGAGGCCATCCAACTCGCGCGGAAAAAAGGCGTGCCTATTCTCGGTATCTGCCGCGGACATCAACTGATAAACGTCGCCTTTGGCGGCACCCTCTTCCAAGATATTACGACCCAAGTTTCATCGTCTAAGGATCATCGTAATGGGCTGCTTTATGAAAAAAACGAGCATGATATTGAGATTCGAAAAGGCAGTCAGCTCCATCGTTTGTACGACCAAACACAAGCTCGTGTGAACTCGGTGCATCACCAAGCCATCCAGGACCTCGCCGAAGGTTTTGAGATTGATGCGCGCTCAACGGAAGATGGAATCATCGAAAGTATATATTGGACCGGTGGTGGATTTATGCGCGGTGTCCAATGGCATCCTGAATTTCAATTAGCCAGCGATGAACATCTCCTATCGACCCAACCCCTTATCGACGAATTCAAAAACGCAATATTGACGAGAAAAAATGGCAACTAGACTAAAAAAAATCCTCATTGATTTCGATGGCGTTATTCACCGCTATAATAGTGGATGGCTCGGCGAAGGACAGATTCCAGATGCACCCGTTGTTGACACGGCGTCGGGACAGGATGCAATCCAGTGGCTTCGAACCTTACTCCAATGTGGCCATTTCGCGATTCATATTTACTCTCGACGTGGCTCGGACCCGAGCAAAGGCGGCATTGGTGCGATGAAAACCTGGTTGTCCAGAAACGGATTGGAATCGCGCTACCTTAAGAGAATTGTATTTGAGAAAGAGAAACCAGAATCCTTTCTGGTCATCGACGACCGCTGTTTACAATTCAAAGGCGAGTTTTTCGAGCCTAACGTGATTAAGAACTTCAAACCTTGGTGGAAAGAAGTTTAGACAATACCTAACAAAACATTAGATATTATGTAATTTTTAAAACAATCAAACCCGCTATTCTATCAAAGTACTTTAACGAAGGAGTTTGTAATGGGTAGTTTGATAAAGCAGTTTTCGGTTGTCGGTATAATTTCTCAAGTTATTTGGGCATTATTACTCTTCTCTTCTTTCGGCATAGAACGGGTGATGAACGACTTCGGGACAGTCGGGCCCTATTTCGTCGGTGCTCTCGCGCTTTCGAGCGCCCTAGGGTGGCTTTTGATGGTCGCCCACCTTCTCGGTAGCACCGAAATTGACCGAAAGGCCCTGTGGTTTATCGCGATTCTATTCCTCCCTGGTCAATTTATCTTTTGGATAAAATTCATTCTGAACTCCGAAGAAATCGACCAAATGAATGATAGACAATTCGATCGCGATGGCTTCCGCCAGCAGTACCTCGGCGAGTCTGTGGTGCAGTCCCCAGCGAACCAAGACGCTGCGAATGTGGTGGAACAAACCGCCGTTTTCATTCCCGCCTTCACCGCCCGTAAACGCGGACTCACGCCGCCACAGTTTATGAGTATCCAAGGTCAGACCAAGCCTTCCGAATCTGCGAACCCTCACCGATAGACTTTTTCGACCCAATTTTGTAATAACGATGAACAACCCAAAACTACGGATCGCTAGATGTTAAAAAAATTTGGAATCAACGCAAAGCCCGAAGCGATTTATCCCTATGTTTCAAATTTCAAAAAATTCAACACATGGTCTCCCTGGGCGAAATTGGATCCTAACACAAAGTATATCTACGAAGGTGAAGGTAGGATCCAAAATGAGCGGGAAAAGCGAGGACCGAAGCGTGGGAGAGGGCTCCGAGGAGATCCTCGAGGCGACACCTTTCACACACGTAAAGAGACTCACCTTTGATGGAAACGATTCTTTTGCGACTTATAGCCTCACGGCCAAAGGCGATTCAACGCAAGTTGTGTGGTCCTTTGATGGAGATATGGGAATGAATCCGATTGCCAGATACATGGGATTGATGATCGAAAAGATGCTAGCCCCAGATTACGAAAAGGGACTCAAAAATCTCAAAGAGATTGTTGAAAAGCCCTAAACTTAAACGGAGAAACGATGCGAATTTACAAGCGAAAAATTTATTGGGCACTTTCCGTTTTTGCCATCTTCATGGTCCTCGCTCAGGCTGGCATGGCCTTCGTTGGGCCGCTAGCATTTCATCCCCTGATGCTTATCGGCGTTCTACCCTCGATCCTTATTTTCTCGTGGCAGATCCGTACTTCGTTTATCCGTCTGGAGATTTCGCCAAGCTCTATTAAACGTAAAAGCCTGCTGGGTACAAGGGAGCTTCGTTTTGAGAATGTGCGAGGCTATGAAAGCGTCTATTCGGAGATCGCTCGTTACAACCCGCTACGTTATATTCGTTTTCATTCCCGAACCGGCGATAGTTTTCGCGTCTACATTAGCCGATTTCATGATGGGCAAAGCATTCTGCAATGGGCTCAGGCGAATTTCGTGGATTTGGATACGATAAATGAAAAAATAGAACGACAACAATTAGAAGCCGAACTTTCCGATATTCCTGACACCAAAAAAAGGGCAGCCAAACTCTTTTCCGCCGGCGCATTTGTTGTTTCTATTCTATTGCTTCCTCTTCTTTGGGCGCCCTATCAACAGATTATTATTTTGTTTATTATTCCGCTCCCCCTTATCCTTATCATCGCGTTGTATTGGTATCGCGGTGTGCTTATTTTCTTCGAACGCCCCGGGCAAACCCAACTCCTTCGAGGTCAAAACGCCGAAGCCAAAGCGCGTGCGTTAGCAAATGACCCGACATCATCCCTCTGGCTTCCCTTTGCTTTCTCGTCCTTTTACGTTTGTTACGTGGCGATAAAAACCTTTCACACCAATCATTTGTGGGATGCTTTTTGGCCCGATCTTACCTTAGCAGTATTTTTGAGCATACTAGTACTCATGCGGGAGAAATCGTTTTCCTTCCGATTCGTCCCTAAAAGTATGTTTTTATTGGTTATGTTTAGCGCCTATGTTTATGGCTCAACAATTACCCTTAACGTCGTATTTGACCGCCATAATTTCCGAACCTATGAGACCGAACTTGTTTCCAGCTCACGTGGAAAAGGGAGCCATTCGGCCACCTTAAAAAATTGGTTAAAAGGCAAAAAGTATACAAAAATAACAGTCTCAAAAGACGAGCTTCACACGATGAAGAAGAACAAAGAGAAGGTAAAAATACGACAACATCATGGTGCTTTTGCCATCCCTTGGTTCGAAATATTGGCGCCAGACCAAGTAAGCATACTGCGTCCTTAATCGACCCTTCCGTCTGATTGCCTACGATAATCGAATGAATCACCGGCGAGGCCATCGTCCGAGATACTAAATGAATGTTGGGATTAAAATCGAGTTCGATATGAAAAGGCATTCATTGTCCATGATGTAAAATGTTCCGTCCACCTATTTGCGCTCCTGACATTTTTCATCCGGACCGCTCACGCATTGAGCCTATGCGAAAAATGGCAAAGTATGTTTTTAGTGTGATCAAAAACGGTGGGATTCTAGTATGACCATTCATTGTGTCCTTGTGGTATTCGAGGGGATTTTTGTTCGGAAGAGAAACTCCCTCTCCC
>JALSKP010000862.1 GCA_026988815.1 Myxococcales bacterium
ATCGACTGTACAATCGTCTAGGCAAAGAGAGGTACCATTGTTTGGAATACAGTTATCTGCGCCACAAACATTGGGGTCGTTTGTACAATCGATAGAGCAATATCCGTCCATAAATCCGTTGGTCAAACAGAACCCATCTTGTCCACCCGCACAATCTTGAACGGCGGTACATGAAGAACCGATACCAGCGGATCCAGTCGCAATGGGGAAACATTCGGTGGTGTTATTATTGTCCATATCCACACAAGAATATCCGGAACGACAATCATTTGCCACGTTTACATCGCAGCTATCTAAACAGAAACTTGCGGTCGGCGATAAGGCGGTACATTCCGACCCTGCGGCACATCCGGTTTGGGTACAATCTGTTGTACAATATCCATCGACAAAGTCAGCGCCGCTCGCACAAAGACCTACATCGCCGCCGGCGCAGTCTTGAACCGCAGTACACGCACTACCAGGAAGGCCCATACCCGTCGCGCCAGGCCAGCATTCTGTCTGACCGTCAGAATCGAAATCGGTGCAAAGGTAACCGGTACGGCAGTCTGCATCGGCGACACATTTGTCAGAACAGATAAAGCGATCCGCGCCTTGGGCGTCCGGACCAATTCCTGTGCAGGTTGAACCGGCTTGGCAAGAATCATCGTCTCCCAAACAATTGAGGGTGCAAAAACCGTCGGCAAAGTTTGGGTTCGATACTTCGGTGAAACATACCGCGCCAAAAATGGAAGATTGGCAATTGGCGTCGTCCATACACGATCCGCCGGGTTGAGCAAGCGCGGTATCGCGATTACAGGTATTACCCGTTCCGTAGAAATCGCTACAAGAATATCCTGCACGGCAATTGGCGTTGGTCGTACAAGAGGGAAGGCAAATACCGCCAGAACAGAAGGCATTGTTTCCACAATCATTGTCGGACTGGCATCCGAGGGTGCAATATCCGCCAGGATTTCCAGAATTCATTTCGGTCAAACAGACGTTACTCGCGCCGCACTCCGCGTCATTGGTACATGCCGCGCCGAAAATGGTACCGTTTAGTTGGCAATCAGAATCGTTTGCTGTCGTACAGTTTGCAGGGCAACATCCGTCGCCAGAAACGCAAGAGGTATTGCCAACATTGGAGCACATTGCAGAACACTGATCTGCGTTTCCAACCAAAGCATCGTTTGTACATGCGTCGTTATCGTTGCATTGTGTGGGGCAAGCGCCAGCCATTCCAGCAGCAATACCTTTGTCGCAGGTCTCATTTGCGTCTACGACGCCGTTTCCACACATGTCGCAATCCAAATCATTTGCAGCCGTACAACCGGGCGCACAACAGCCATCGCCGTCAACACAGGCGGTAATAGGGGTATTCATACAGACCGCGTCGCAGGTACCCGCTGAACCTTGAAGGGCATCGGCGGTGCAAACGTCCATGTCATCGCATTGGGCGGGACAATTTCCGTCACAAATTTCGTTGCCCCCGACAGTGCCATCGCCGCAAATAGGTCCAGTTGTACCGTTATTTGAGCCCGTGGTTCCGTTGTTTGGATCCGTGGTACCGTTGTTTGGATTTGTTGTTCCGTTGTTCGTTGTCATGCCGTTGTTTGGATTTTCAACGCACTTACTGGTAAGAAGGTTACACTTACCGCTCATGCAATCTGCATTTCCCTGACATTCTGCAACAACGTCTTTTTTCTTTTCGTCCGTATCGCCTGCACAAGCAAAAACCGTGGTTGAAATGAAAAATATACCGAGCATTTTTAAAAGATTCATATGTATTCCGAAATAATGTAAAGCGGGAAAGGTCCCAAAAACTAGTTTTCGTGGCTTAGTTATATAAAAAAGAGAGATTATTCAAGCGATTCGCTTTTCCAGACCATCGCCGAATCATTTCTACTATGATCATTTTCGTGGGGATCTTAAATGCTTTAAATTTCTCGATTCCATGCTCCGCGTGGGAATGGCTCGTTCGAAGAACATTCCCACGCCAAGCATGGGAACGCGTTTGGCTGAATCGATCTAGATCACCTAATCATTTCTAAAGAAGATTGATCCCTACCTGGTAAGTGGTATAACAGCGAAAACGACGGAGCGATTCATGCATCCCCAGCAACCAAATCAAGGCTTAATCGGAGCGAAACTCTTCGGTGATTACACGATAACGCGCAAACTTGGCGAGGGCGGTATGGGGGCTGTGTATTTGGCAAATCAACCGACGATCAATCAAGATATCGCAATCAAAGTATTACATGGTAAGGCGGCCGAAAGCGAAGAGATCAAAGAGCGATTCAATCGCGAAGCACGCGTTATTAGTATGCTTACGCACCCCAATATCATCCGTGTTTTTATCTTTGGACGCACACCTCAAAATCTCATGTACCTGGCGATGGAGTACGTGAGTGGCCGTTCACTTCGAGATGAATTGAAGTTGGGCATCATGGATGAATTGGTGGCGATAAAAATCGTCAAACAAATGTGTAGTGCGCTCGCTGAGTCTCACGATTTGGGCATTGTTCATCGTGATTTGAAACCAGATAATGTATTGCTCACCAGTTTTCGTGGCGAGAATAATTTTGTAAAGATTCTCGATTTCGGCATCGCAAAAATCACCAACCAGTCGAACGAAAAACAACTCACCCAAGCGGGAATTGTATACGGCACACCGGAATATCTTTCGCCGGAGCAAGCCCAGGCCAAAGACCTCGATAACCGTACCGACATCTATAGTATAGGCGTCATGCTCTATGAAATGATGACGGGAAAGGTTCCTTTTGAATCGACCTCAGCCGTTCAAATTTTGACCATGCATGTTTTCAACGATCCCCTTCCGCCATCAAAGATGGCATCTCGGCCGATTTCTCCAACAATGGAGGGAATCATTATGAAAGCGATGGCAAAAGATCCCAATCATCGTTTTCAGAATGCCTTAGAGATGTTCCAAGCTCTGACGATGAGAGAAGCAGAAATCCTCCACGAAAGACACATGGGACCAACCGCCAATTATGTACCCGGCAGCGAACTGACGGGTATGTTTGCACCTGTCCCGTCCAATCCAAATTTAATTCCGGGCTTAATGCCTGGCCCTCATGCTGCGCCCGTGATCCCCAATTTGCCTCAGGGTCAGATGGTGGGGCACGGCCAAATGCACCCCTCTCACACCGCCGCTATGCCGGCTGACAATACAAGAAAATATCTTAAAGTTGCCGTCGCGATTCTCTTCCTCATGTTACTCGCTCTTATTGCAATTGCGATCTTTTTCCTCTCAAAATAATAATGCTTTTTAACTTAGAAAACGTTCAGAAAAACTACGGCTCCTTTCGCGCTTTGGATGGAATTTCCTTCAAACTCGAAGAAGGAAGTGTAGGCTTGCTCGGCCCTAACGGCGCTGGAAAATCGACCTTGATCAAAACCCTTCTGGGGTTGCTTGACATTGATGGAGGCTCAGCCTCCGTTTTAGGTTTTCGATTACCAAGCGAAGCGGCAAAAGTCCGCCATGTCACGGGATACATGCCCGAAAACGATAGTTTTTTGCCCTACATGACGGCCGTCGATTACATCACCTATGGCGGACGACTTGTCGGTATGCCCAAAGCGGATGCATTCCGTCGCGCTCACGAAATCCTCTATTATGTGGGATTGGGAGAGGCGCGTTACCGCGAACTAAAGGGATTTTCGACAGGAATGAAACAGCGTGTAAAGCTTGCCCAAGCGCTCGTTCACGGACCCAAACTTCTCTTTTTAGATGAACCTACCAACGGGTTGGATCCTAAAGGACGCCTCGAAATCTTAGAACTTATTGAAGATGTTAAAGCCCGAGGCGTATCGGTGGTTTTGTCAACTCACTTACTATCTGATGTAGAGAAAGTGTGTGAATCGGTGGTGATGTTAAACGGTGGAAAGCTTATTCATCAAGGGTCCGTTGCCGATCTTACCAAATCTGGCGATCGGATTTTTGAAGTTGAACCCAAATCGAATATTGAAAAACTGATCGAGGTTTTAAAGAAGAATAAATTTAACGTGAGCCAATCTGGTTTGAAAGCTAAAATTACTGTCGATGAGAAGGATGACGGCCAGTCGATCCTCAAATGCATCGTTGAAAATGACATCCAAATCCGGCATTTCGTCCCTGGTGAACTCACCCTTGAGGCCGCCTTTCTCGAGCTTTTGGACGAGGCCTCAACATGAGTATACATGACCAAAATTATGTACGATATGAAGGCGTCATTGATGATCGCGCACTTTGGATAACCATTGCCACGACCACACTCAGAATATTTATCAAGTTCCTACGCACCAAGCTCATCCTTATTTTTCTTTGGATCTTCCCCTTGGTGATGGGCGTCCTCGTCATGGCCGAATACGTGGCACGTTCCAATGGATTGAGCACCGGAAAACCGGGAGCAGAATATGTCTCCCTCTTTATTCAGGGCGTCACTTTCTCGACCATCTTGCTCTTCATGGCCTCCGGCGCCGGTGTCATCGCAGATGACTTGCGCTACAAAACCATTCAGCTTTATTTCTCAAAACCTTTATCCAAATTCGATTATATCTTCGGCAAATTTCTTGGTATTTTCATCCTCGGCAGTTTGGTTTCAATCATCCCTTCTTTTTTTGTCGGCATGCTCCGAATCGCGATGTATGCCAAGACCGATTTCCTAAAACCCGTCGCCGCTGATATGGGCATTGCCTGGCTCATCATTATCGCAATGAACGCCTTTATTTCGATTCTTCTCATCGGACTTAGCGCACTCAGCGATCGAAAAGGTTACGTCGAGTTATCCTGGATTGGCGTTATGGTGGTCCCTTTCGTTTTGAGTCAAATCGTTGGTATTGCTACCCAAGATGAGGGCTTTGCTCGCCTTTGGAGCCTGAGCGGAAACATTCGTCTTGTTAGCGATTGGGTCCTGGGCGAAAAAGCGCTCGAAGGCATTTTGTGGGTCTCGCCTGCCATCCTCGTGTTGGCGACGATCGGCGGAATTTTCGCCCTCTACTGGCGAGTGTCAAAACTGGAAGGGGTTGCATAATGGCCGAACTTAAGATTCCACATGTGGGCGGAGAAGGTGCTGTTATTTCGGCAAGACGGCTCTCGCTTTGGTACGGGAAAGTGATCGGGATTAATGATCTCACGATCGACATCGGTCCCGGCGTCCTTGGTTTGCTTGGCCCTAACGGAGCCGGTAAATCTACATTTCTCAAAGTTGTCACCGGCCAACTCCGTCCGACCACCGGCAATGTCGGTATTTTCGGCGAGCTGATTTGGAACAACAGAAATGTGATGAGCCGGATTGGTTTTGTTCCTGAACAAGATTCTTTCTATGAAGAAATGACGGGACATCAATTTGTAACCTACCTCACACGCTTACAGGGCTTTTCTAAAAAAGATGCCCAGGAATTGGCCGCCGTTGCCATCCAAACCATGAGTTTGAGTGAGAAAAAGGACGACAAGATTCGGACCTACTCTAAAGGGATGCGACAACGAATTAAGATTGCCCAAGCCTTGGCCCATAATCCCGATATTCTTTTCTTGGATGAGCCCCTCGCGGGAACCGATCCTGTGGGAAGGCGACAGATTATCAATCTCATTCGCGGATTTGGCGAAGCCGGAAAAACGGTCATCGTCTCCAGTCATATTCTGCATGAGGTCGAACAAATGACCTCCAGTATTTTATTGATCAATAAAGGGCGAATTGTCGCCGATGGTAATATCTACAAGATTCGTGAACTCATCGACGAGCATCCCCATTCTATTCGAGTGGGATGCGAAAACCCCCGCTCCTTTGCAGCGAAGTTAACCGCCTTTGATGATGTGGTATCGATTCATTTCTCAGAAAGGGGATTCGAAATCTCAACCACCGATCCTGACGCCTGTTATCGGCGCATTCCAAAGATCGCAGTAGAGTCGGGAATCCAA
>JALSKP010000863.1 GCA_026988815.1 Myxococcales bacterium
AATACGGTGGTCGTGACGCCAACCGCCAGTGGGAAGAGTTTTTGCTACAACCTTCCCGTTGTCGATGCACTCTACAAGGGGGGTCACGCTCTATACATGTTTCCGACAAAAGCGCTCAGCCAAGATCAGACCGCAGAACTCAATGAACTTCTCCACTTTTTACCCGATAATGAAGGATGGGAAGCGCAGGTTTACGATGGCGATACGCCACCCGATGTGCGTCGTCGCGTTCGGAATCGGGGGAAGTTAATCATCACGAATCCCGATATGCTGCACGCTGCAATTCTTCCTCACCACGCAAAATGGGCACGTTTTTTTAAATCCCTCTCCTATATTATCGTTGATGAACTCCACACCTATCGAGGCGTTTTTGGATCTCATGTCGCCAACGTCTTTCGTCGATTGTTGAGAATTTGCGCCCACTACGGTGTGAGTCCAAAAATCATCGCAACCAGTGCGACGATTGCAAATCCAAAAGAGCTCGCCGAAACGCTCACCCATTCTCCCTTTCAGCTTGTGACCGAAAATGGTGCTCCTTCTGCGGAGAAATATGTATGTTTGATGAATCCACCCATCAAAGATATCCAGCAAATGCGGCGTCAATCGGCCCTGTCAGCTGCACAAGGTATCGCGGGAACAGTTCTGAAAAAGGAATGTGGGACGATCATTTTTACACGAAGCCGACAGTCCGTTGAAGTCATGATCAACCGGTTAAAAGAGAGACTAAAACGTGACCGCGGAAATGGAGGATTACATGAACGCATCGCAAGTTATCGGGGCGGATATCTTCCCGATCTTCGGCGACGTATCGAAAAGGGATTGCGCGATGGATCCATTTTGGGTGTGGTTTCCACAAACGCCTTGGAACTCGGCATCGATATCGGCTCCTTGGACGTTTGCCTTTTAGCCGGTTATCCAGGAACGGTCGCCTCGACCTGGCAACAATTTGGTCGAGCTGGAAGAAAGCAAGGGATTAGCGTCGCCATCCTTGTCGCAAGCGACGACCCTTTGGATCAGTTTATCATTCGCCACCCGGAGTACTTTTTCGAACAAACACCTGAAGCGGCGAGGATCGATCCCAATAATCTACGCATCGTTTTTGAGCATCTTAAATGTGCGCTTTTCGAATTGGCCTGGAGAAAAGGCGAGTGTTACGGATCCTTATCAGCTGAGGAAACTCAGGAAGTTCTTTCCTTTCTTCACCGAGAAACGGCGATGATCCAACCCTCGGCTGATCGTTGGGAATGGGCCTCGCGAACCTATCCTGCAAGCGAGGTCAATCTTCGAAATATTGCCGACGAGAATTTCGTAGTTATCGACATTACCCATGAAGAACCCAAGGTTCTAGCGGAAGTCGATTTTGAGGCCGCCCATACCTCCATCTATCCCAATGCGGTTTACCAAGTGTCCGGTGAACCCTACCGCGTTGAAAAGTTGGATTATAAAGAACGTCGAGCCTACGTTCGAAAATCAAACGACGGTTACTACACGACGGCAAAACATTACGCCTACGTCCACGTTCTCGATACTTTTGGAGAACGTGTTGAAGCTCCCGCCGAAATTGGTTTCGGAGAAGTACGGGTGACCGAACGTTTTGTTGGATACAAAAAAATTAAATTTGGAACGGGTGAAAATATTGGCTACGGCGAGTTAGATTTACCCGAACTCGATTTACACACCGTTGCCTATTGGTTGAAGTTGCAGGATCAACACTTTCCAACCTTATCAAAGGATCCGGAAGTTTGGGCGGCTACCATTTCTGGTTTGGGCCGGGTTCTGCAGACGGCATCGAGTTTGAAAGTGATGTGTGATCCTCGAGATTTAAATATCACAATCGGGTCGGTCTCCGAGCAACGTTGGCTTTCCTCGGGTTATGATGGTTTAAGCGTCTTTAGCGAAACACAGACAAGCTTTGATGAAGAGCCTGGTGGTAGAATTGGACCCATGCTCAACGATCCAACGATATTTATTTATGATAAATTTCCGGGCGGCGTAGGATTCGGCGAAGAGCTCTACGAACGCCATAGTAAATTATGTGAAATCGCCCATTCCCTTGTGACGGTTTGCGATTGTGAGATGGGATGTCCCTCCTGTGTTGGACCGAGTCAACATGGCCTAAATTTACGAGAGTATGTCGCGATGATTTTATCGTCTTTGTGTTTACTAAATTAATGAGTAAGATCTTTTACGTTTTTTCTGGGGATTGTAGTTTTGGAACAAGGTTAAGATCTTTCATTTTCTTATCGTGCGGGGATGCCATCATAAAATAAGCCGACAGCATGACCAAGATCATCACGAGTCCGACGACCTCGTAGGGGATTCGACTTGTTAGAAGATAGTTATCGGTGAAGAAGCGTCCACGGGATCGTTTTCTAATTCGCGTTTGTACTTGTCCAACGAAATCATCAGGCGCAAACGTGAAGGGGAGGGCGCGTAATCCTCCGACGATACTGAAGAATCGTTCGTATTCTTTTTTGAAGGCTTCATCGTCTTCTAAACGACGCTCAAACGCGGCGTGATCCTCGGGCGATAAATCGCCTTCAAGGAAGTCGTTAAAGAGGAGATCCTGCTCGCTCATTTCTTCGTTAATGTTTTCAGCTTCGCTCATAATGGTACCACCTTTTCAGTATACCTTGATTCCACATATTCTTTCAAAGCCACTCTTGCTCTAAATAACCGACTTTTTACCGTTCCTTCGGGAAGCTCAACGATTTCCGAAATTTCCGTATAACTCAGGCCTTCGATATCTCTAAGGACAACAATCGTGCGATGTATTTCATTCAATGATTTTAGTCCTTCGCCAATGATCTTTTCCAACTCACTTCCAACAGCTTCCTCGTGTGGAGAGGCAATGTAGGCGCTTAGAGGGGAATCAGCATTCGCAGTTTCAGGTCCCTCGTCGAGGTCCTGGTGTTTACGTTGGGAACGTCTGGCTAAATATTTTACGCGGTTCCTCGCGTGATTTGTAGCGATACGATAAATCCAGGTGGAAAGCTTGGCTTCGCCACGAAAGGAGTCAATATATTTGAAAATGGCAATGAAAACCTCCTGGGACACTTCTTCGGCTTCGGCCTTACTTCCGAGAATGCGATAAATCACGTTGAAAACTTTATGTTGATAGGTTCCTACCAGTTCGGTGAACGCAGATTCGTCTCGCCGTTTTAAACGACGAACAAGTTTTCGGTCATTGGGATTCATCAAACAATCTACAGTATTAACTTAAGCCACAACCTAGATTTCTGTCTCGGGTTTAGGCAAGGCCCAAACAATAAGACTCCTCTTTTTCTTCGATGTTCCCAAATTTATTAAGAAAAATCAGAAGATCCGATTCAGCTGCTCGATGAGTTCTTCGGTCTGCGAAACAGTTCCCACGCTCATACGGGCGCATTCAGCTAAACCGGGATAATTGGATCGATTTCGAATGTAGATCGATTGTGCTGAAAGCTTAGAAAGCGTGTCCTCGATTTGTGGCAAACGAACAACGATGAAATTTGCTGGAGTCGAGAAGGCATCGATGCCGATTCCCCTAAAATAGCCGAGGAGAAGGGTTTTGGATCGGGATACTTCATCGAGATAAGCGTTCAGATAGGGCATGTCGCTGAGTGCCGCTTCGGCGCCAATTTGTGACAACGTGCTTACCGATTTAGGATTATAGATTTTACTCAAGCCCGTAATAAGGGACTCGTGTGCAGCGAGATATCCGATTCTGAGACCCGCGAGTCCGAAGGCTTTGGAAAAGGTGCGGGTGACGAGTAGATTCCTAAAACGGGTGACAAGGTTAATCGATGTTACTTGCGCAAATTCGAAATACGCCTCGTCTACTACAAATAAGGTACTTGGGTAGTTTGTACACAAGGTCTCGATTTGTTCTTCAGTAAAGAGCGTCCCGGTGGGATTATTCGGACTTACCAAGTACACCAAGCGCGTTCGATTGGATAAGGTTGATTCCAGAAGATCGAAGTCGGCGTAGAAAGGATCATTGGGTTGAATCGAAATTAAACGAACGCCACGACTTTGTGCGAATACGAGAAAATGATTATAGGTCGGGACAGGAATCACAACTTCGTCGTTCGTGTCTAAATAGGTGTCGCAGATTAACTGGAGGGCAGCATCACTACCAGCGGTGACGAGGATATTCTCGGCGGGCAGTTGTGTATATTCGGACAGCGAATCGGCGAGAGAACGACTGCCAAGACTCGGGTACCAGTTCAGGCCACCATTACCAGAAACAAAGGACTGGATGGCGTTTAGTGCTTTTGGACTGGGAGAAATTGTAGACTCATTCCAATCAAGTTTGAACGCTTTGTCTCCGCGAAGAACTTGTTCCGATCCGCGACTTTCAACGACCTCATAAGGCTTGAGACGTCGAATGGAATAGGCGACATCAATTTTTGATTCGACGTCACTGAGTGTGTTTTTGGTGTACTTAGAATCTTCTATTAGTCGAAGATTGGTTTTTCGAGAACCCATTTGAATCCTACGCAAATACGTAACATTTGAAGGTGTTGGCCTTCAAGTCTGCTTTGATTCCTTTCGCGTCGTAACGGAGGGACAAGTAGCATTACTCCTCGTGGAGTTGGCTGGGTGTGTCATACGCGACAAAAAGCGTCAAGTTAAACTCGCCTTATCCAAGATAAGACTTGCTTGAGAATACATACCGTCGGTGAAAGGTCTCGTTTTTTCCAGAAGTATTTCGTGGGTGACAAGGATCGGATAAAGGCTACTCCAAAAAAAGCCCGTTCCCGAGTGTCTTCTTTTCGATTTAAGCTTAAAAGGGGGGGGGAATGCTGAGGGTCTGCTAAAACATTGAAAAAGATCAACTTTTATTGAATTTTTGAACTATTCGCGCGTTTAATTTATTGTGAACGCATGAACTTGGAGTCTGTTATGAATATGTCGAAATTAATTACGCTCGTTGCAACAATCGCCGTCATTGGGCTTCCTTTGACGCTTTCGTCAGTTGACGTTGAAGCAGCAACAACCGGAAAGCGCGTAAAGCGAGGCGCTAAGAAAAGCTCGAAGAGTTCCAAACGCACAAAACGCACGCACCGTTTGTCAAAGAAGAAAAAAACGTCAAAGAAAAAGCGTGCCGCCGCATCTCGAAGTCGTGCAAGACGAACGCAATCTACAACCCGTCGTACGAGAACGACGACTGTTCGACAGCGCGGCCATGCTCAACGTAGCAGCCATCGCGTTGTTCGTAGAAAAACAGTAGTTCGACATAATACAGGACATCATGTTGGACGAACGAGCTACCGGACATCATACAATCATCACCATACTTCCTCGTGTAGCCATCAGTCTCACAGTCGGGTTATCGTTCGTCATCACGCGCCACGACGTACGATAGTTCACCATCATACACCGCGCAGAACTGTTGTTTATCACGAGACGCGTCAGACAACGCATGCCAACAGCAACGCAAGTATTCGCTCGTCTGGTGGCTCTTCAGCAGAGTTTTACATAAACGGAGGCCTTGGTATGAGTAGCCTCCGTATCAGCGAAGTTAGCGAATTGCCTTTAAATGCGACCAATTATCGTGTTGCGATCGGCGTCAAAGGCGATCTTGTTGGGTTAGAATTCGGCGTCGACGGAGGAAACTTCAAGTTTGATGATGGAACCTCGTTGAATATGATCGGTGTTAACGTCGATGCTAAACTCCAACCCTCTTTCGGAATTCTTGAGCCCTATATCTTCGTTGGAGTGGGAGGGTATAACCTCTACGACGAAGTACTTGAAGAAGATGCGGGTTCTGGAGCGTTCCGAGCCGGACTAGGTGCCGATGTAAGAATTAACAATGTTGGTTTCGGCGCCAAATACACCTGGTCAGGATATAGCTTCGAGAACGACCAGTCCTACCAAGCAATTTCTGCCACTTCGAGTA
>JALSKP010000864.1 GCA_026988815.1 Myxococcales bacterium
CGGTAACGTAAGTCCTATCATTATTATCCCCGGTGTATGGTCGGAAAAGGAACTCAAATACCAGACCGAAAATATCGCAACCCAACTTGCAAATAACGGCGGGTTCAACTGCAACGCCGCTCGTGTGTTGATAACCCACAAAGACTGGCCACAGCGAGAGCAATTTTTAGATCAATTGCGTGACACTTTTTCAAGTATCAACAAACGTGTGGCATACTATCCGGGCGCTGAACAAAGATGGGAGTCTTTCTGTGTCAAGAACCCTAATAAGGTTGAAAAATTTGGAACCCAAAGCGGCGATATTTTACCTTGGACGCTCATTCCAAACATCGACCCTGAAGACCCAAAAAACATTTGCTTTACAACTGAGGCCTTCGCTGGGGTCATGGCTGAAACGGCGTTGGAGGCCCCTTCGGTCGAGGCGTTTATCAGCAAAGCTGTAGATTTTTGTAACGATAAGATATGGGGAACCTTGAGTTCGGAAATTATCGTCGACCCAAAAACAGAAAAAAAACACGCCAAAGCTGTCGATAAAGCCATCGCAGATTTACGTTACGGCAGCATTGTCGTTAACCATTGGCCGGCATTGGCCTATGGCCTCGGCGCGACGACGTGGGGCGCTTTTCCTGGACATACATTCCAAGACATTCAAAGCGGTATCGGTGTGGTTCACAATACCTACATGTTTGACAAGCCGGAGAAGACGGTTATTCGCGGCCCCTTTCGCGTTTCCCCTACTCCACCGTGGTTTGTCACCAATAAGAACGCGGTAAATATCGCCAAAAAGCTCATTGATTTTGAGGCTGATCCTGGAATCTTCAAGCTTGGAAAAATCATCGCCTCAGCGCTCAAAGGTTGATTATAATCTATAAAGACTGGGAATCCAGCTTTACGTCGAATGCCATAATTGTGTAGGTTCGCAATCGGTAATTTAAATTGGAATGCGGGATGATCGGCACCACCCTAGATAGATATAAAATCGTGGACGAGTTAGGTCACGGGGGAATGTCTACGGTATATCGCGCACTGGACGAGGTTCTGGAGCGCGACGTTGCTGTTAAGGTCATGCACGATCATCTGGCCAAACGGCGCGAAAACCGGAAACGTTTCCACCGAGAAGCGAAGGCTATCGCAAAGCTAAAACACCCCAACATTCTTGAAATTTACGACTATTCAACCTTTGAGGCCGCACGTTCCTTCATCGTTATGGAGCTCGTCGATGGGCTCAATTTACGCCAATTTGTCGGAACCTATGGGAGCATTCCTGTAGAGATCGTGGCACTCATTGCGTTGGAATTAAGTGCTGCCCTTAGCCATGCTCACCAAGCCGGGGTTATTCATCGCGATTTAAAACCAGAAAATGTTATGGTCTCTAAAAAAGGCGAAATCAAACTCATGGACTTTGGGATCGCCCATGTGGTGGGCGCAGAAACGATGACCCAAACAGGTAGCCTTTTGGGATCCCCAGCTCATATTCCACCCGAGCTTATTGACGGCGAGCCCGTCGATATTAGAAGTGATATCTATTCTTTGGGAACCATTCTGTATTTTTTGGCGACCGGTGTTCTTCCCTATGATGGCGTCAATGCACCTCAGGTTTTTAAAAAAGTACTCACCGGTATTTTCGAGGAAGCCGAGTATATCGACGCTAAGGTTGGCAGTCGTTTTGGTCGCCTGATCAATAAATGCATGGCCAAAGATCCCAATGAACGTTTTCAAACCGTGGACGATCTGGTGGAGGAACTCCATGTTTTTCTAGACCTCCTCGACTTGGTCGAAGACAACGAGTTGGATTCGTTTTTTAAGGATCCGAAAAAATACAATGCCGCTTTTGCAGAACGTATCGTTCCCCGACTTCTGGATGCGACAAAGAAAACCAAAGCGAAAAACAACGTCCCTCAGCTCGTCACCTTCTTCAACCGTATCCTCGCCTACGATCCTGAGAACGCGGAAGTAAAAGCGATGATGAGGACGCTTGGGAGAAAACAAATCACAAAGCGCACCGTCATCGGTCTGTTTTTTTTGTTCATCGTGTTTGCATCCCTCGTCATCTTACGCGACCGAATTCTTTCGGAAAAATCTGAGAAGGTTGCCTCGGAAAAGGAAAAAGCGCTTATTTTCGATCCCGAAAAAACCATAGAAGACAAAAAAGCTGAAGCAGAGAAAAAAGCAAAATTGGATAGAAGCAATACGGTCCGATTCGCCAAAGAGCGTTCTCTTCTCGTACGTCAAAGTGCACGTTCCTTTGCCTTCGTTCGCGCCAAAGATTTTTTTGCCTCGAACGAAAATAATGCAAAAAAAATCGATAAGAAGAAAGTGACAAATAATGCAAAGGAAGAAAAAAACAATGCAACAACAACCCTGCCCGTCGAAACCATCGCTCCACCTCAACGATTTCGCTACCGGTTTGCATTAACCCCAGCAGCAGCCATCTTTTCCATCGACGGTCGAACCTATGACGTCTTGGCGGCACGACGAGGTATCGAGCTGGAGCAGGGCGCTCACCGTATCAGCGTGAGAAGTAATGGTGCGACGAAAATTTCTAAATGGATAAATGTACTCGGTCCACAACCCGCCATTCGAACCATCGTTCTCAATTGGGAGCCTGGTCGGGTGCAAATCGTATCCAATCGAGATGCCGTGGTTTGGATTGGATCCAGAAAACTCAAACGGATTTCTGCGGGTGGGAAAAATGCGACCTTCTCTATCCCTTTTGGACCCTCCGATAAAATCGGGTCTAAAAAACGAGTCACAATACGCGTTGCATCGGCGCAAGACATGGGGCACCCTAAGGTGCAAAGAGTGCTGGTAAAACCCGGCCAACTGACGACCATGAATGTGAACTTTCAGACCCAGTAGAATGATTACAAGCTTCCAATCTAGATTAAACCTTTCCCTTTGGGGGTTCACTTTCGTTTTATTTTTCTTTTCGAGCACCGCTTTTTCCCAGACCTCACCGCCCTCAGAATTAGCGGAAAAGAAAAGCGAAAAACAGACAAAGAAGAAAAACGCCACAGATATGCTTTCCCCCCAAGGCAAACTCGGGTTAGCAAGAAAAGCCTTTCGTGAGGGAAATTACGATGCCTTGGTTTCTTTACTTGAAGGCATCGCCAACGACCTGAGGGCCAAAGATGACAAAAGCGAAGCCCTTGAACTCTTGGGAACCGGGTATTTCTTTGAAGCTCAGAACGCAAAAACTGTCGACCAACGCAATATTCTCATCGATCGTACCAAAGATGCCTTTTGGCTTCTCCTGCAAGAAGATCCCGACCATCACCTGGACGAGTTTCTGTTCCCCGCATCGATTGTTGAAGTCTTCACTGACGTTCTAACCGAGCATAAATCTGAGCTTGATGCGTTGAAGAAAACGAAAACGGAAAACGATGGATCCCCGGGCGTTTTGTATATCGAACGTAATGTTGAGAGGAAAATATGGGCAATTAACTTAATGCCCTTTGGTATGGGTCAATTTCAAAATGAGCAACCCGTAAAAGGCACCTTGTTTGCCGTCGTCCAAACCTTGTCCTTAGGAATTAATATCGCCTCATTTCTCACCATCGAGTCCCTTCGAAATAGCGACAATGGAAGATTTTCCACTGAACCCGATGGTGGAGATTTTGCTCAAGCGTTGTTATGGAGAAACATTATGTGGGTCTCTTTGGGTGTCTTTGTCGCCTCTTATGCAGGTTCGGTTTGGGATGGAATCAACTTTTTTCAAGAGACCAAGGTTCGAATTCGAACCCTTGATGAGGCGCCACTTGAGCTTTCTCTTCCCAATAAAACATCGCGCGACAAGTCTTTAACTGGAAGTGTTTTCAGCCTTCCGATAGGGTTGAGTTATTCCTGGACTTTTTGAAGTAATATTATGGCATCATTGGAGCTCGTCTCGGCTTCCCCAAAGGGGAAAAGCAGCATTTCACTCAATAAAAAATTGGTTTCCTTGGGTTCAAATTCCTCAAATGATGTCGTCATAAAAGGTGCCGATGTCCTTCCCTCACACGCGGTCATGCAGTTTGACGGAAGTTCATTTAATCTTACCAGCGTGGAGCGAAAAGCGGTTCTCTACATCAACGGGAAAAAGAAAAGACGCGCCGTGTTATGTGAAGGCGATCTTCTCAAAATTGGCGAGAGCGTGTTCCGTTTTTCGATTTTTGAATGTGTACCCAAAGCTGAACAAAGCGATGAAGCCCAAGACCTAAAAGGATTTCGGAAATTACAGGAATTATCACAAAATTTATTAAGCCAGCAATCCCTTCCAAGCGTTTTAGAAAACTTGATGGACTCTGTCATCGAATTGAGCAAAGCCGACAAGGGCTTTCTTATTCTCACCAACGACGGCGCCTTTTCGATTAAAGTGGCCAGAAATATCGAAAAAAGTAACATCGAAGACGCGGTTGAACAGGTCTCCGATTCCATCATCGCCAAAGTCATTGCAAGTAAAAAAGCTATCATCGTAAGCGATGCAGCAAACGATTCCGAATTTAATGCCTCCCAATCCGTGATTAATCTCAACCTTAGCAGTGTTATGTGCGTCCCTCTTATCACCAAAGGGGGTCTTTTGGGGCTTATCTATGTTGGCAATGACAGCATGGTAAACATGTTCAACGACCAGCATCTAAAACTTCTAGAAGTGTTTGCTAGCCAAGCAAGCCTCATCGTTACCAACGCAATTTTAATGAACGAACTCAGGCTAGATAACGAGGTTCTGCAGGGCAAACTCAAGGACAAACGTTTCGGATCCATCGTCGGGTCTTGTACCGCAATGCAGGAAGTTTTTCGGACCGTAGAAAAGGTGGCGCCAACCAACGTCAACGTTCTAATTACCGGTCAAACCGGCACAGGAAAAGAACTCATCGCCCATGAAATTCATGATCGAAGTCCGCGTGCAAAAGGGCCTTTCATTACGATCAATTGCGGCGCGATTCCAGAGACGCTTTTAGAAAGTGAACTTTTTGGTCACGTCAAAGGCGCGTTTACGGGCGCCTCTCATACGAAAGAGGGTAAATTCCAAGCTGCCCAAGGCGGAACAATTTTCCTTGATGAAATCGGAGAAATGCCGCTCAATCTACAGGTCAAGCTTCTGCGCGTTCTCCAAGAAAGAATGATTACCAAGGTTGGTTCTACCCACTCTGAACATCTCGATATCCGTGTGCTTGCGGCAACAAATCGAAACCTAGAAAAGGAGGTCGAGGAGAAAAATTTCCGAGACGATCTCTACTACCGGCTCAATGTTTTAACGGTATCTCTTCCCCCTCTCAACGAACGCGGCGAGGACGTTATCACCATCGCTAAATTCTGCATGAAAAACATTTGCGAGGAATTGAATGTCGGCGAGCATACCTTAGACAAAGGAGCCCAGGAAGCGATTCGCGGGTACGCATGGCCAGGAAATATCCGACAACTGGAAAACCGCTTAAAAAAAGCCTTGGTCTTATCCGATTCTCCTATTCTTAGCGCGGTAGATTTGGATCTTTCCGACGCGGAGCTCAAACCGATGATCCCGCTCGGCGATGCCAAAGAAAAATTTGCCTTTCAATACATCATGAAAGCGCTGGAACGCAACGGCGGCAACCGGACCAAAGCAGCAGCCGAACTTGGGGTGGACCCAAGGACAATTTTCCGATATCTCGGGAAAGATTTTGCATAGCAAGACATTTAGGTCATGTTTTTTTTGTGCTTCGAGCCTTCTTATGGATACATTCTCCTCCTTTTCCATTAAAACAGGCGAAATATGGGGCTGTGAACGCAAAACTTGCAGCTGCACCTCGGCAAAAAAGACATCTAAAGATGGCACGACCTATGCTTAACAATAGGGTGACCCTATGTAGTCTCGGGGTTTTTTGGAGTATGTTCATGTTAGGATGTGTTGTT
>JALSKP010000865.1 GCA_026988815.1 Myxococcales bacterium
TCTCCCAGAGGGAGAGGGAGTTTCTCTTCCGAACAAAAATCCCCTCGAATACCACAAGGACACAATGAATGGTCATACTAGAATCCCACCGTTTTTGATCACACTACCAACGGCCTTTAATCAGACACCTTAAGTCACCGAAAGGTTGACGTTGTCAGAAGTACGTATATTCTATGCGTCAAGAGACCTCCACACTTGCGGATAAAGCCTTGAAAACATGCCAAAATTGTAAAGCCCGTAGTAAAGACGACATGATTGAATGTGTGCATTGTGGGACGCGTTTTGATGGTCCCTCAGGCGGAAAAAGCAAGAAGGGAAGCACGATGTTTGGTCTTATCGGCCCAGATTTACAGGAAGAGCTTCGAAAGATGAAACAGGAAGCGGATTCTGAAGCGGAGGTAAAGAAAACCCTTTTCGGTATCCCTGCACAAAAAGTTGAAGAACTCTTGGCGAGCCAAGCTAAAGATGCCGATGCGCCGAAAAAAACAATGGCAGGGTTCAACGTTTCTGGTTTGTTCTCCGATTTTGAGGAAAAAAAGGATGACGAAAGGGAAAAGAAGGTTGAGACCTTAGATGCCAAAAAAACGATGGTCGGACTCAACGTTGCTGGCCTCTTTTCTGATGAAGACTCGGCAAAGCCTAATCCAAGGCCTGTCTCATTTATTGACGAGCCTGAGGTTAAAAAGACAATGGCGGGCGTTAATGTTGCCGATTTGTTTCCCGAGGTTGAAAAAGCACCCGAGAAAGAAAAAGCACCAGAGAAAGATGTGCCTCAATTCGGGACGATGATGGGCATCAATGTCGCCGACGTCATGTCCAACTCCGAGAGAGCGACGAAAGTGGCTTCAAAAACACTTTTCTCGATTCCCCTTTCTGAGTCTCCCTCAATGGAGAAAGGGGAGGCGCCGAGAAGACGGCTCATCACTGGCCCCAAAATCAACAGCGATACTGCCGCTGGTGGCGCGCCTGCGGCAACTAGAAATGCAAACGATCACAAGCCTGCAAAAGTTTCTTTGGGAGCGTTGATCCCAAAAGTGTCTCTGCAAAAGAAAGGGGTCAAAGCCCCAAGTGCTGAACATAAAAGTGTTGAAGAACAAGACGTGAAAGCGCCAGTAAACGCAGAATCGGGCATTTTCAGAAAGCCCAAACGTGGCTCAAAAGAGAAGCGAGAAAAGAAGAATTCCGGCGTCGTCGGTTCTTTTATTGTTGGAAAAAGCAGTTCTCGGGCCGAAAAAGAAAACGATTTTTCGATGGAAAGTTTCCCCGGTGAGCTTCCTGAAGAAAGTGAGTTGATGCCCATAACGCAGGTCTCAGAAGAGCAACATTTCAGCGATGATGTTGATTCGCCGCTGGAGGATGTTGTCCAGGAACCCGCTCCACACGCCGATGAAAATGTATCTCCGGTCGTGTATGATCAGCTGGATTCAGGCCCATCAGCTCCCGTCGAAACACCAAAGGAGCTGCCCAAAGAGAGCTCCCTAGCTGAGATCGCGCCTGTCACAGAGACGAAACCTGAAACGCGTGAAGAAGGCTACGAGGGATCGATTTCCAAAGTGCAATACGCCTTTGTCATTTCGGGGATACTCATCATTATCGGCGCCAACCTGACCTTCTTTCTAAAACATCTATCGTCTTCGCTGCTCAATTTGTCAGCTGGCATCTCGGTCCTTTGTTTGCTTGCGGCCGTGATTGCGATGACGAGAAAGGAGGCCAAGGGAACCTTGCTCTCTATTTCTGCTTTTTTTCTTTTTGTGATCGGAGCCGTCGGTGCCGCATTGGTGACGCCCTTGTCCTTGCTCTTTGTATTTGCTGGCGTATTATTTTTCCTCGCCGCTCTCTTCCCTAAAATCGTGTCCAAGCTGTAGTTCATGCTTATTGTTCAAAAGTTTGGTGGGTCTTCGTTAAGTGATATTGCAAAGATAAAAAAAGTTGCCCAAAGCATTATTCGCGAAAAGGAAAAAGGCAAAGATCTTGTCATCGTCGTGTCGGCGATGGGAGACACCACCGATACCTTGCTCGATATGGCAAATCAGATGAGTGATTGTCCATCTCGTCGCGAGTTAGACATGTTGCTTTCTGTAGGCGAACGTATTTCGATGGCCTTGCTTTCGATGGCAATTGGTAAAGCGGGTTACAAAGCGATCAGCCTTACCGGCTCCCAATGTGGAATCATTACCACCGATAGTCATTCCAATGCACGCGTTGTTGATGTGCGTCCTTTCCGAGTACAAGACGAGCTCGAAAAAGGAAATATCGTTATCGTCGCTGGCTATCAAGGCACCTCCTACCGGCGAGAGGTGACGACATTGGGTCGTGGCGGAAGTGATACAACGGCCGTTGCTCTGGCAGCAGCTTTGGGCGCTCAGGCTTGCGAAATTTACTCTGACGTAGATGGTATTTTTTCGGCAGATCCACGGGTGGTCATTAATGCTGTTCAGCTAGACGCCTTAAGTTATGAGGAGATGTTAGAATTATCAAAATCGGGCGCGCGGGTTCTCAATGCCCAAGCTGTTGCGTTTGCGCAAAAAAGAGGCATCGCCTTATATGCAAAAAAGACAGGTGCGGAAAACACGAAGGGTACGATCATTCGTCCTGACGGTGCGCTTGATCGCGTTAGAGCGATCGAAGAAGGGTGCGCCGTGGCGGGCGTTTCTCATATTTCAAAAGGGCTTTTTATCGAGGGTGATGTGAGGGATAAGCTCGACGCATTCAACCTGGCTTTTTTGAATTATCATCCAGGTCGGGTCAGCGCCTTTTTGGGCTTAGACGATATTCACGATCAAGGCGATCTTGAGACTCTGCTTTCAGAGGCCAAGATAGACTATCAAGAGGCAGGTTTGGTGAGTGTGGTCGGTCGGAATATCGGACATTCCCCGAAATGGATTCGAAAAGGATGTGAGATTTTAGGCGTGCCTATTCTTTGTCATTTTGCGGGTTCGGACAGAATTTCTTGGGTAATAAAAAGCGGCGATGTGGAAAGCGCCGCCAAAGTTCTACATGTATTCTTCGTTGAAAAAGCAGGGCTAGCGTAGGCCTTTTCGGTTGTCTTAGATGAAGATTGCTGACAAAAGGTAATAAAGAATAATGGTTAAACCGCCGGTAAAGGGAATCGTATAAATCCACGATTTTGCGATCGTCCATATGATGGACAGGTTGAGTGCGTTGATGCCGCGCGCAAACCCTACACCGATAACCGACCCCACAATGGTATGGGTTGTAGATAAAGGAATTCCCATCTTACTTCCAATGAGTATGGTCATCGCCGCACCAAATTCTGCTGCGAATCCGCGACTTGGTGTGATCTCTGTAATTTTAGTTCCAATGGTTTCGATAACTTTATAACCGTATGTGGCAAGTCCGATAACAATACCCACACCACCGAGAAGAAGTACCCAAAAAGGAACGGGAACTTTGGCCGAAATCACGCCGTGTTCAAGCGTGTTAACAACAGCAGCGAGGGGTCCAATCGAGTTCGCGACGTCATTTGAGCCGTGAGCAAAAGCGACGAAACACGCCGTGATGATTTGAAGATATCGAAATACTTTTTCTACTTTCTTATTTCTTTCTTCCGTTGAATCTTCCTCTAGAATAGTAACTCTTCTTACTAAGACCGAGACTATCAAAGACGCTAGAAATCCAAAAATGGCGGAAAGGATAATCATTTCGATAGACCCAATGCCCGCTTCGGCCAACATCGTTTTCGAATGTTTTAGTCCCTTGGTGAAAAGCAGGCCAGCCAAAACAGCGAAAACCGGAAAGGAAAAAGCGGGGGCCCAGACCCGTAGGCCACGATTGGCATTTTTGGCTTCCATGATAAATTTTCGAATCATTGTGAAAATTAAATAGGAAATGATACCTCCCATAATTGGGCTGGTTGCCCAGCTAGCAACGATGGTCCCAAGTTTAACCCATTCAATATTGGCCACGCCCACAGAAACCATTCCGAATCCTGTGATTGAGCCGACGATGGAGTGTGTTGTAGAGACAGGCCAGCCTAGATAGGCTGCGATATGGATCCAGAGTGCGGCCGCGATCAGAGCGGCCATCATCCCACACACAAAATAATCGGCCCCGTTCCCGGCAGGGAATAACGACAAGTCCGAAAAGAGGGCGGGATCGATGATTCCTTTTCGCATCGTATTTGTGACGTCTGCGCCCGCAATGAGCGCTCCGCCAAATTCAAATACGGCGGCGATGAGAACGGCTTCCTTAAAGGTGACCGCCCCCGATCCGACGCTTGTTCCAAGCGCATTGGCGGCATCGTTAGCCCCAATACTCCAGGCCATATAAAAACCAAAAGCGAGCGCTACATATAAAGCAAATTCCATCGAAAACTCCTACGATGCAAAAAATAAACGAAGCCGATTACCCATTTTTTCGGCGTGATTGGCGATATCGCCAATTTTATTAAAAATCTTATTCCAGATGAAAAGGCTACCTGGTTTTATGTCGTCCTCTATCGAAAACAGACGTCTTGCAAGATCATCCTGAACGATATCGGCTTCGTGTTCTAAACGTCCGAGCTCATCAATCATGTGAATGACTTTTTCTGCTTCTTTGCCCGAAAATCCAGACTTGGAAACGACTTCCATGGCGTGCACAATTTCCACGGCTTTATCAACCGTTGCTGTAACGCGGCGGACGAGGCTTTTAAGAGGTCCAATGAGTTCTTCATGGGCCTCCATTTTTCTGAGTGTGAAAAGGATGCCTACATCCTCAGCGCAATCGGCGACCGCGTCCAAGGAGGAAAGAACGTCCAAGAGATCGCGTCTGTCGACCTGAAGAAAAAGCGACTTTGGAAGGCCATCTCTTACTCGGGTTTTTACGACATCTGCTTCGTGTTCCAAATGGCTTATTTTTTCCGCTAATTCTACAACGAGATCGTAATCTCCGTCGAAGAAGGCGTCGAATAACCCTGGTACCTCGTCAGTACATGCTTTTACTTTATCCGCTAACTCGATCATCGCAGCGAATGGATTTTCTGCGAAAAGTCCTATTATTGATCTGCCTATCATAAATCTTCCGTTGAAATATTGTCTAAACGCGGCGAACCTATTTTCGTATTCTTAGAATTTCAATGGCATAAACAAATGATCATCAAAAACAAATCGAATCGTCACACAATTGTCACAATTGGTGTTTTATTATTCCTTTTCCTCGTTCAAAGCAGTGGTTTCGCCGAAGAACATGCAGGCGGAGAAAAGGCGGCGGTCGGGAAAGCGGTCGTCGCGGCAGATCACCCTTTGGCGTCAAAAATCGGTATTGAGATCTTAAAAAAAGGCGGTAACGCTATCGATGCTGGCGTGGCCACTCTTTTCGCCTTGGGCGTGCTAAATCCTTTTGCCTCAGGGATGGGCGGCGGGGGTTTTTGTTTGGTCAAAGACCAGGATAAAGCGGTAGAAGTTCTCGATTTTCGGGAGCGAGCGCCGATGGCGTCCACCAAAGATATGTATATCGTCGACGGTAAAGCTGATATTTCGCTTTCCATTTATGGCGGGCTTGCCGTGGCGGTTCCCGGAGAGGTAAAGGGATTGTATCTGCTACACAAAAAATACGGGAAATTGAAATGGGCTCAGGTCGTTGCACCGGCAAGAAAACTCGCGGCAAAAGGTTTTATCGTTGGAGCGCTCCTTCCCAAACGTTTGAAATCAAAGGAAGAGCGTTTAAAAGGTAGCGCCCTTGCCAAACATTTTATGAAAAACAAACGTTGGATAAAAGAAGGCGAGCGTCTGAAAAGGAAAGCACTATCGTCCCTTTTGTATCGTATAGAGAAGGAGGGGCCGTCGGCGTTTTATGAGGGAAAGGTTGCCGCTGCGATCGCAAAAGAGGTTCAAAAAGAGAAGGGGATTTTAAGTAAAAAAGATTTGG
>JALSKP010000866.1 GCA_026988815.1 Myxococcales bacterium
ATCTTCTTTCATCTGATCCCGAATTGCCTTCGCTTCTTCCTTTTCTTCGTAAAGTTTTTCTCGATGTTCGTGGATTAAATGTAACTCAGCAGTTTTCTGGTTGAAATAGTTTTCGGAAATAGAGATGTTTTTTGTTTCTCCTAGTTTGTTGATCGTTTCGTACGCTTTTTTAATACGTACTTCCAGTTTGCCTACATTATCAAATTTAGCTCTCATAATAGCGGCGTCGCAGTCTCCGTTGAATGCTCGCAACATGAGTTTGGATTGTTCTGCCATCATCGTCCGCCCTTTTTGTAAACTTCCATCCACCACGAAGTTCTTCGGACATAACGTGGCTTCTTTTAAACGAATCAACGTTTTTTGGGATTCTCTTATGTCTTTTAGACGTATTACGTAAGCTTGTGAATTTTCCAAACCGTAACGCGGTTTGTAAAAACCAAACGACTGAATTTCGACAGTATCCTCGACAGATTCTAACTCGGCACGAAGTGCCTCGATTTCTTTTTTCAACGAATCGGCATCTTGCGCTACTACCGGAAATGGTGCGCCACATTGACTACAGAATGGCGAACCTGACGCGTCTTCGGCATTACATTTTTCACAATTTCTCATTTCGATACTCCGTACATTTGGCCGGTCCCTTCAGAAAGTTTTTTAATACATTCCGCCGGTTCGACACGATCTAGGTTGAAGCTCTCGAATGTTTTTCTGTCGGCTATTAACGAGCATAATCTCTTCCGTTCATCGTTTCCGCTTGCTTTATTTAATTTAACTACCCAAGCATTCAATAAAACGCCTTGGACTTTTTCGATGTAGCAGCCCTCAAGAATTTCATGGACTGTTCTGACAATGATCTGGTCAACCACCGATTTATAGAGTGCATCTGCTGCCTTTTTCTTGAGTATGATTGGCACTATTTTATTACCCGTTGCGACGAATTTGTACCCGGCTGTCTGGGGTAAAGCGTCAGGACTTGGAACATCGATATCAACAACAACAAATCCAGTTTCAGAATCAAAGTCGATTGTATTTTTCAAATTTATGGAATCAGGATAATCAGCTCGTTCTAGAACTCTGCTGCTGTATTCGATAATCGATTCAACGTCTCCGGCTTCGAAAGATGCTCTAAATTCTGTCACGGCTAGGTTAAATTTTTCTTGTTTTTTAAGGTATTCGACTTTGTTTGTTTCATACTTCTGAAGCAGAGATGCTCTTGCGGAAGCATGCTCTTTGACACTTAGATCCCATGCTACCCAGTCTGATTTATTATCTGTTGAGATTTGAGCACAATTAGCCTCCCATCTGGGTCCCTGCCACCAAAACAACCATGCCCACGAGGGTTTTGGGGGTGGCAACAGAGGTGAAGGCATTGCGGGAGGAGGTCTGAATGAAAACGGTTCATATGTATTTTTGTCCATTTCCTGACTCCAATCGATTTTGTCGTCTACTTTCAAAGTTGATTTTAGAATGGCATGAAGTTCCTTTTGCTCAAGTTCGGCTTCGATATTCAATCGCTCCGCTTCGCTACGCGCTTGGTCTTTGCTATCTTTTTTTGCCTCAATAACCCTCTTTCGAATCTCTGTTTCGTTCCACCTTGATAAGGCGGCGTTGGTTTTTTTCCTTAGCTCCGGGATCGAGGTCGCTTTGACGACTTTATACTGGTCCAAATATCTGTTTTCGATGTGCGTCTCATACATCGGCGCTTTTCGCTGATTGCCGGCAGGTGTGAGCCATTTCTCAATCACATCTAATCGGTGTTGTTTAGACTCAACTTTCTTACGAATTTCCATTTCATTCATCTATCAGTCCTTCCTCGATTTTCCCTCGAAAAAATTACGAACATTTTCGTTCGCTCTTGGCTTTTGGGAAAGTCTGCCTGGGTTTTTGTTTTTTTTATTGGAAAAATACCAATGAGAGGTGATACGTCACCGTCGATCGAATATAATGTTAGATTGTTGAGTTTGCAAAAGAAAAAACTGCTAATCGTAAGATTAGTGTGATCATTTTCTGAGGATTTTTTTTAAAAAATCTGTTTTTCTTGGATGAAAAAGTATGGCAGCCTCTGTTCATCTAAAAACCGCGTAAAAAAACGCAACGAGGCTGCCATGAAAACAAATATCAGAAAATCATTGAAAAATTAAGCAAAGAATTGGCGGAAAAAATTCTAGAAACCCAAGACATCAATGATGAGTTTGTCCTAAACCTTGATGATGAAGCGTTTTCGATAGGGATGATATTTTCAAAACAGCTACTGCAAGCACTTTTCGTTGCCCGTTCAGAGAATGTTCGCCAAAAATATCGTAAAAAGGGTTACCATCTGGTTGAAAATAATATCGTTAATTTTCATACCCGAGTCGGAGATATTTTCATAAGTTCGCCGAGACTTCGCTGTAAAGAGACACGAAGTTATTCACGTCCAATGCGTACCAAATTTGGGGTTTATGGGAATGGTAAATCGTTGGGATTGCAGCGGGTTCTTTCTGATTTTGGGTCAGAGTTTTCTTATGAAAAGTCGAACCGAATATTTGAACGTCAATACGGTCAAATTTTTGGTCGGACGAGTATTTTGAGTTTAACCCAATCAGCAGGAAAAGAAGCCGAAATATTTCTAGAAGAGAAATTTTCAAACGCACTTTTATCGCCATCTCATAAAAGTATTGATAAATTATTTATTGAGCTGGACGGTGCGATGATCTGCACGTGCAAGCTAATGACCGCCAGGCAAGCAGGCGTTACAGGAAAAGGGTACCATCCCGAAGATAAAATAAAGCGCATAGAATGGAGAGATGTCAGAACGGGTTTGGTTCAAAAAGAAGGAGAAAGTAAACCCTTCTACGTAAGTGGTCTTTTTTCATACGATAAAATATGTGCTCAAATGAAAGGGTTGGGGGCCATTAAAGGAAGCGATGATTCAACAAAATTCATAGCTCTAAGTGATGGTGGAATCGGGCTTCGAGAAGGGTTAAATCGTGCTTTTAAACCGCTCGTTTTTGTCTTGGATTATGCGCATTTGAAAAAGCATATGAGAGAAACGAGCGAGGCTTTGGGTATCGAAAAAGAACTCCAAAAGGGATGGGTGAAAAGTTTAACGAATGCCCTTTGGGAGGAGGACGAAATAGGCTGTTTGGAGTTTTATAAAAATAAAGTTGAGGGGGTAATCCAAAGATTGAGAGCTCTATGTTATGAAAAATTCAATGCAAGATTGGAGCGGCTTATTTCTTATGTAACGAAATTTTCAGACGCGATTATGTATGGATATTTTAAAAAGAAAGGCTGGCCAACCGGCTCTGGAAAGATAGAAAGTGCGCATCGGCATGTTTCTCAAGCGCGTTTGAAGCTTCCTGGAGCCAGTTGGCGCGTGGAGAGCATTAATCCGATGATGGCATTACGAATAATAAAGAAAAATGAATGGTGGAGGGAGTTTTCAGAATGGCGAGTTCAAAGAATGGCAATATAATTCCTCAGAAACGGATCACACTAATGATGAGCCTAGAATTTGGAATGATGGCGTGGTTGTGATACTTTAAAGTCTAACAACAATCTCGGTTTTATATGCGTCTCACTCAACTATCGTGTTCTTTTTTATTGTGTTCTCTGATTATTTTCTCGGGTTGTACAGGGGAAATTGAACTGACCAATCCAGTTAATCTAGGTGGTTTGAACAACGGGTCGGATAATAATGGCACGCTGCCTCAAACGGGTGGCAAAGAAATTAACGAAAATGGAAAGGTTGCCTTTTCTTGTGGTGAAGATGAGATAAGCGTTATTCCTCTACGAAAGCTAAGTCGTATTCAGATGGGATTTATTCTCTACGATGTTCTTTCAGACTATGGCCTTGATGATATTGGTGATCAGGCGATCGACCAATTGGCGCTTCTCATGCCCCATGATACGCCTCAGCCTGTGTCTCGTGAGTTGCCGACCCAAACGGGTGAACTTGGATTTAGTCGCCTCGATCAAAATGTAGATCAACTTCATATTGACGCCCTTTTTCAACTTGCGGTCTGGCTTGGGCCGATCGTTGCGAATGCGCCGACCGTCGTAGGATTGTGTGCCAAAGATGGTGATGGGACCAACGATGAACAATGTAAAACAGATTTTATTGAAGGCTTGGGCGCAAAACTTCTCCGGCGACCTTTGGATGCACAGGACAAAATCTTCTACGACAATGTATTTGATAAATACCAGACCTCGGACACCGATCTTGATGATGAGGCGATTCGAGCGGTCGTCATTACTTTGGTTACGAGCCCACAGTTTTTCTATGCAATTGAAAAAGGGGATGGGAACGGAAAGATTACAAGCGTGGAACTTGCCAACCGTATCGCATTACAATTTTGGCAAAGTCTGCCCGATGAGGCTCTGTTTGCCGCGGCCGCCGATGGCAGTTTAATCGAGGATCTGCCCACCCATGTTGAACGCGTCTTTAACGATTCTAAAACCGACCGTTCTTTGGATTCCTTTTTCCGAGAGTGGTTTTGGGGCGCTGAAACGATCCCTGAAAATCTAGAGCGTCTTCGAGGCGAACCCGTCTTTGACGCCTTCGCCGCCGACGCCAATGTGTCCGATAATTTTCGCGAACGTTCACGAAATGCGCTCATTAACACCGCGATTAGGATGACACGCGAGGGCTATACCTTCGAGCAATTGCTGACAAGTAATGAGGTTATGACCGACGACGCGGAAATCGCTGCGCTCTATGGTGTCTCGCCTTGGGATGGAACAGGCAAGCCCCCCCTTGCCGAAAATCGAGCCGGACTCATAACACGGATCGCCCTCGTTGGGTCGGGCGATACAAGCACGCGGCCTGTTCGAAAAGGATTTTTTATTCGACAAGGCTTGCTCTGCGAATCGGTTCCCGCGCCCGACGCCGCCGAAGCCGCCAACGGGATTCCTCTTCTTCCTGAAATGACAACGCGTCAACGGGTTGAAGCAACGACGGAAGTGGGGAGCTGTCAAGGTTGTCACTTGGTTTACTTAAATGGACTTGGTTATATCACCGAAAATTACGATGGATTTGGACGGCCCAGAACGGAAGAGGCCATTTATGCTGACGACGCTAGTGTCGTTAAAATGGTAAGTGTGAATACTAATTCCTCTATTCGAATCGCAGGATCAAAGGCCAGAGATATCGATGATGTAAATCTGCTTACCGAATGGCTAAACGAGAGCGGTGCGGTGAACGCTTGTTTTGTTCAGCATTATTTTCGATTCACATTCGGCCGCGAAGAAACTCTTGGATCTGATGGCTGCGCTCTGGAGAATATGAGAAAAATAAGTGAGTCCTCTTCCCTCGCCGAAGTGATGAAAGCGGTTGTTCTACAAACCCATTTCTTAGAGAAACCAAGTGAGGTTTTAGAATGAAGTATCACATCCTATTAGTTGTCAGTTTTACTAGTTTCCTCTTTGCATGTAATTCAGAACCTACAGAAATTCCTGGGAGCGATGTTTCTCAAAATCGTGATCTTGGGGAACAGGACAAGGAGGTGTTGTTTTTGGATGGGACCGAAATGGATCTCGGCGCCGATGGAAAATCACAAACAGATATGGGGAGCATCGCCGATTTTGGCGATAGCGGTTCGGAATCCGATCTTCGGTCCACGCTCAAATACGGATTTCTTGCTCAGGGCCAACTTGGACGACTCACGACATCTTGTGACGGAAAAACCTGGGACTGGAATCAATCCAATGATGATGTTCTCAAATGCTACGATGACACCAATGGTAATTACGATTGCAATCACGGTGAGGGAGCGGGTCAGGGTTTAGCGTTTAACGAGGAATTCGTTTTTGCCACCTTTGGATGGGGTGAACCCGGAGGCGTGTTTCGTTCATCGAATGGACACGATTGGGAAAAAGTCAT
>JALSKP010000867.1 GCA_026988815.1 Myxococcales bacterium
GCGCACCGCATTTAGTCGAAGGAGTATTAAGTAACGAAGTTTACGAAAACGGAGTCAAGGTAGATGCCGCTTAATTTATTAGATCCCCAACATTTGACAATATCTCGTTTTGGCAAATGGGTACTATCGCTACAAGCCTGCTTACCTAAACTATTTTCCTGTCCCAAATGTGGAGATACAAACCGAACAAAGTTTGGCACGGCTCGCTAGATATTCAATGTTACTTAAAGGCCATCAAAAAAAACTGATTGAGGTATTCTTCGTACAGGTAATCGATGGACTTGTGTTCGAAATTTACTTTCCAGAAGAAATCAAAAAAGCGGGCAAAGAGATTCTGGAACATATCGGAGATCTTAAACCGTTGAAAGAAGAGATGAGCGAGGAAGAAAAACTAGCCATTATCGAAGTTGAATTCGACCGTTTGTACGATCCGTCACATCCTGTAAGAAACCATATCGAAACCTTGGATAGTGTTGAAGTTGTGCGTATCATCAGAAGTGCATTGAACAAATAATGAGGCCAAATGTGATTCCGGAATGGGATAGAAATAATGTACTCCCGCCGATCTTTCCCGGCGAAAAAGGATATTCAGAAAAACGTTCTCCCTACAAAGCTGATCTTTTGCTTTTCGTTGAAACCTTTGCCACCTCCCAGAAAAGAATAGAAATCCTTTCAGGTTTGTTGGACTATAGAAGTGCGTTTCACCAGCTGAACGTGATGAAAGGATTTCAATGGTTAGACGGAAGTTTCATGGACAATGTTGAAATAACTGAAGAGCGGCCTCCTAACGATATCGATGTTGTGACTTTTTTGCATATTCCAAATAACGAAGCACAAAAAGAATTCTTCGCGAACCACCGCCATCTATTTATCCCTGAAGAAACGAAAAAACGTTTTTTTTGTCGATGCCTATCCATTTGTACTTGGACAGCCATCAACGCGCTTGGATGTGAAATGGATTTCTTATTGGTATAGTACGTGGTCTCATCGTCGCGACCATACTTGGAAAGGATTCATGCAAATCGACCTCGCACCGAAACACGATAATGGGGCGCGTAACGACTGAAGGAAATCGAAAAGGAGTTTTCCTATGAGGTATAAGGAATATGTTTCCTATCGCTCCGAAATCGCCCAACTGGAAGAAATTCTTAGCGAGATTCCCGACGATCGTTTCATCGAAAAAATCGGTTTTGAATCACGCTTAGAAACTGCACGCAAGGCAATAGAGGGTATCGCTCCGCTGCCTTCACCGGTGTACGCAAAAATACTTTTCCGCGGCAAGCCGGTTATAGATACACACGCTATCTCCGCAAGTTTCGCGACAAAAGCTACCTCCAAGTTTACAGAAGTACATTCGATGATCGCGGCGAGTCTTTCGGATAATTTGCGATATATGGGCCCAATTCCTTATAAACAAAAAAATGATCTTTTGCTTACCGGAATTGCCGTCGGTTCTTTTGGTTTCGAGTTCGAAATTCCACGGCTGGAGAACGAAAGCATGCTAGAAGAGTTGAACTTTTCTGAACTCACCATGGAAAAGATCCTTCAACTTTTTCAGCTCGCCGCGGACGGATCGGACGACGATATTGCAGATCTTATGACGGAAATTCATCCGCGCGTTCTAAAAAATTCCACTGACTTTCTGAGTTATTTGAGCTCCCAAGATGCCTGGTTTAGTTTGGGATTTAAACAATACACCTTTAGATATGAGAGTGTGACTCATTTGGAGCAATCTATTCAGAGACTTAAGGAAGATAATATTCGTGAATTTGAAAAGGAATTTGAAGGCGAACTTCAAGGGATTTTGCCCGGAAGCCGTACCTTCGAATTTCGCTTAATGGATAAACAGATTATCAAGGGGAAAGTCGGAAGTGATATTGAAGATATCGATGTCTTCAATCGTGACTTTCTGTACAAAGCCGCCAAAATTCACCTACATGTTGTGCAATATGGAACCTCAAAACCAAGGTATTCGCTACGCTCGGTCGGAGACCTCGTGTTAGCTTAATTTTTCTTAATCCGCTTTCCAGAAGTTTGAAGGCAACCGTCTATAATACTGAAATTTGAACACAATCTAAAATTCTTGCGAAAAATGAAAATTCAAAAAATAGCAATCAAAAATTATAAGGCATTTCTTGGAACCTATGAATTCAAAATTGACGGAAAAAATGTATCCTGAATTTACGGCGGGAATGGGAGTGGGAAGAGCTCGCTATATTATGCGGTAAAAGATTTTTTCAATCTTCAGCTGAAGATATTGATTTACGTGCCCTAGAAAATATTTTTGTCGACGAAGAAGACCGCGGAAGTGTCGCAGTAAAAATTGAGTTTCAGGGAGAGAGTGGGAAGGACAAGCATAAGTGGAACAAACGAAGGGCTTCGCCAAAAACAACCTGGAGACGCGTAGAGTAAGCAAACAAAGGGATAAAACGATAAACGACCACAACGATAAACGATAAACGACCAGGAGACTCGTAAGGCAATATAATGCCGGCGAAATCGCAATTTTTCATTGATTTGAAATAAGTCTCAATCGCCAGCCGTTGATAAATTGTACAATTATCCGAAAGGGGGAAAATTAATGTCTGCACCAAAGCCGGTCAAACCGTTCACATCACTCGCCGCACATGCCATCGAAAATATCTACTCAGAACTAGTAAAGAGGGTTACGTTAAAAACGCAGCCGGTTATGTTTACGCTTTGGCTATACTCGCGTTCGGCCAAATTCCGCACGCGTTAACTTTGATGTCCAACCATACGCACATTTGCCAAACGGATAGCACCGGAAAACGCTCAAAATTTATGCAAAGATTTCACGCTTTGCTCGCCAAAATTCTCAATAAGAAGTTGGTCCGAAGAGAGAATTTTTGGAATTCAAGCGAGCCAGGAAATACTTGGCTTCTGGATACTCAAAAGATTGTCTATACGTTGATCTATATTTGTCTGAACCCGGTACGCGCAGGATTGGTAGAACGCGTAGAACAATGGGATCATTTCCAAATTCTACCCAAGCATTGGGGAAAGCCAATGCGTTTTAAACGTCCGGACTACTTCCGAGAACGAGATCCCGACAAGCCCGAATATTTAACTTTTATCCCTGAACCTCCCCCAGGTTTTGAAAAATATCCACTGGAGGAAGTTGTCGCGTTTTTCGAAAAGCTTATCGCCGAAGGCGAAGAAGCGCTCATGATCGCTCGCCGGAAAAAGAAGAAAAAAGTAATAGGAATGAAGAAATGCTACGATCTCAACCCAAATAGTAGTCCGCGCAAAACGACTAAAATGTTTACAAGAAACCCCAGGTTTTCGTCCACAAAACCAGATTTCTTAGAAGCGGCAATTGAGAGTTTGAAAGGGTTTTGGCGCGTTTATAAAATGCGAATTGAAGGAATTAAGGAAGGGAGTAGGGATTGCTTTCCAGCAGGAACGATCCAGATCGTAGAACGCCTGAATTTGGATTGTTTACCGATCTTGAAGGATCCAGCCTTAATGAATTATCACCCCTATTTAATATAAGAATTTACTAATTTGAATGAACGAATCTAAGATGAAGACGATATCGAGGTAGAGCTCTGCCCTCGATATCGTAAATAAGACTACATTTCATCGAAGTGCTCCGGCTCCAACTAGGAGATTCCAAAATGGAGATGCCTGTCCCTCAAGATTACCGAAAAACACCTTCGGAGGTGGAAACTGAATACGAGAAAATCTAAATCCCGCTCATTTACTTGCCCTTCGAGTCTCCTGGTCCCCTATCATCCTGTTTCCCATTTGGAATTCCAAGGAAAACGTATCTACCCCAAATGGGATTCATCTGGTAGGTTACGATTTCTAAACAAACTAGGCCCAAATTTTCAAATCAAATATATCGCACCTTTGAATTCGGATGGGGCCGCTGAAAAAAGTATTACGATGACTGAAATATTATCTACCGTTCCTACCTACGACGAACTCATGCTTCCTGTTTTGCAGGCAGTTAAAATGAACGGTGGACGCGCTACGATTGACGAAATTGCTAAAACGGTTATCGCGTCTCTGCAAATATCGGCGGACATCCTTGCACTCCCGGTTTCGAAAAAAAGACCTGATTCGAAACTTCTTAACCGACTAGGGTGGGCGCGCACCTATCTGAAGAAGGCTGGATTTCTGGAGAACCCTTCGAAGGGAATTTGGGAAATTACGACGGCGGGCGAGTTAACCGATACCTTTGATGCAAAAGCTTTAACTGCTTCCATTGGAAAAGAGGGTCGTGCGTTAAAGAAAGCTAGAAAAACTGATCTTGAAGGCTTGTTTGAACTTGGTAAAGAATTAAGAGACACAAGTTTAGCGGCTCGTGCAATCATCAACGAGCAACACCGACAAGCGGTGTTAGCCCGCTTTCCTGTCGGGACGTGGGACACGATAACTCTTGAAGATTATGCAATGGGGTTAAACGACGAGAAAAATTCTTATAGTTATTGGATGGAATTTCGAACGGCGGATATTTTTGGGGGAAGAGGAGGATTTGCCTCCAAGCATTTCCTATCCTTCAGTAAAAAGAAGAACGCTTGGATGCTGCCAAGGGGCTTTGAAAACGAACAAGATGCGTTTAAAGCTCTCAAGACGGAAATGCAACGTGTTCTAGCGCTCGCTGAAAACGACAGATGGGAGGAAATGGATAGTTTCATTCCGCCACAGCTACTCAGCAAAACACTTTTTATTTATTTTCCGAAGGAAGTTTTACCTATCGGGTCGAGGCGACATCTCGAAAGGTTTCTTCTGCTTTTCGGGGTTTCGCAAAAAGAGATTCGAAAAATGGGACCGATTCAATGCCATCGGAAGTTGCTCAAAATCTTAGGAGGTTTTGAAGAACTTGAGGGGTTAAACACTGCGGAATTTGCGCATCTTCTCTATCAATGGAACGATCCTCGGGACATCAAAAAAGTCATGCGAGTAACTCCAGGCGAGGGAGGATCCCTTTGGAAGTCGTGGATGGAGGATAGGTATTGTTCGGTCGGTTGGGATAAGGTTGGCGACATGCGAGAGTTTCAAAATAAAACTGCATTGCGTGAAAGCATTATGCAGCATTATGAAAAAACGAAAGGTGAATTGTCCAAACTCACTGCAGACTTATGGGAGTTTTCACAGTTGGAGGTCGGCGACTGGGTTGTCGCAAATAAAGGGTTTTCAGAGGTCCTCGCCGCAGGTCAAGTGAGTGAAATATATAGCTTCGACGAAAATAGGCAGGAACATCAGCACGTTGTAAAAGTAAACTGGGATACAGATTTTGCCAAAAAGATTTCGTCCAAAAACAGCTGGTGTCGAACGATAAGTCGAAAGATTCCATTCGATGTTCAACGAGAAATATTCAGAAAAGGGGGGACTGTTGTTCGACCAAGTTCTGAAGCGTTTGAAGAGTTGGAACGGGCCCTATCTATGAAAAAACAGGTGATCTTGTACGGGCCGCCAGGTACAGGAAAGACCTACACCGCGCGTCGCTTTGCAATGTGGTGGACCTATCAAGATGATACCGAAAAATTGGCCGACGCCTTGTCCTCGCCCGAATCTTTTCTTGAACTTGAAAGAAACCAATCCCAAGGTGATGATTTCTCTTTAGTAACCAGGGTTACCTTTCACCCCTCCTATTCCTACGAAGATTTCGTGGAAGGATTTAGGCCTCAGGAAACGAGTGATGGGACCCTGAGTCTAAAATTAGAAAACGGTATCTTTAAACGAATCTGCCAGGAAGCCAAAGACCATCCCGACCAAAGATATTTGCTCATCATTGACGAGCTCAATCGTGGCAATATTTCTAAAATTCTTGGAGAACTCATAACGCTTCTGGAAGCCAACAAGCGAGGCATGATGATAACGCTTCCA
>JALSKP010000868.1 GCA_026988815.1 Myxococcales bacterium
TATATCGATCTTGACACCTTTTCGCTCAAAGGCATCTGCAATACTTTCCTCGGCATCGACCGAAAATATCCACGCATCGTTGTTACTTCTTAAGATAAATGCCGTTCCACTTTCGTTAAGATCGGCGCCCGTTAGAAATTCTATTTTCTTCTGTTTCCCCATATGGCGAGCCTGGTCGGAATCGAATTTGAGATGATAGAGATCGCTTGCTCCCCCTTTATCAAAAAGCCACACACCATCATGGTTGACGAAAAAAGCCTCGGAATTGCGTGGCTTCTTTTCGTATTCGAAATCGATTCTTTGCAGAATGGACAGCGTGTCCTCTTCAAATTTATCACTGCCCTGACGGAGGGGTTCACGCACGACATAGATCGTAAATGTATCTCTTTGGGTTGTATTATTTCCAATATCGCCGATGAACAAACAATCCCCATCCTCGGTGGATTGGGAAGGTAGAATCGAACATGGCGCGATAGAAATATCCTCCCAATCGATCGCATCAGCGTCTTCAATATCGAATTCACCCAGTTTCTTACCTTTCTTATCTATCGCGAAAAGTCTGGCTTTATCGCTCGAATCGTTATGGGTCCAGAACACATTCGCCATTTGTCGACTCACCACAATACCACTGGATTCATCCAATTTTTTGATATCGATTTTGCCCAACTTTTCAGATTTCCAGTCCGTACAAATTTCCTCGGCGAGAAGAGGTGCAGAAAATATGGAGAAGAGTACAACGAGAAGTAAGTATTTCATAATTCCTATATAGAGGATCGCGCTCCTAAATGGAATTCGAATCCTGATCTGTTTTTCGCAGAATAAACATGAAGTAAGCCGCAACGAGGATAGTAAGGATCGCGACTACTTGACTGGTCGCCAAACCCAATAGGCCTCCCCTTGGATCTGCGCGAAGAAACTCGATCATAAATCGGGAACACGCATAGAGAACGAGAGTGGTTAAAAAAAGATGTCCATCATATTTTTTATGTTTTCTCATCCAAAAATACGCAAAACCAAAAATGATAAAATTGTAAATCGACGAAATCGCCTGTGTTGGCCAGACGGGTAAGCTGGACCGGATACCGGCCTGCCACTGTTGGGTCAGTAACTCATGATGGTTATCGAAATGATCTTGATAGGCGCCCGAAGCGATTGGAAATTGGATGGAGATAGCGCTGGTCTCACATACCTCTCCGAAACAACACCCAGCAGCGAGGCAACCGAGTCGCCCAATCGCCAATCCGAGCGGAATGCCATATCCTGCAAAATCTAAAATTTTCTTCCAAGGAAGATTTTTGCGTTTGGTATAAAACCACGCAAATGAGGTTGTGGCGATAAAGGCACCGTAAACAGTTAGACCGCCCGACCAAAATTTTAACCAACGAAAACAATCTCTTTGTGGGTAACATAGACCGGTTTGGGCGTTGCAAATAGAACCGATATCACGACCTTGAGCTTGGGCGGCCAAACATTCAGAGTTTGCAATGCAGGCATTCACATCAGCCAATGCCTTGCCTTCGCCCAGAAAGGGATCTGTACACAAATGAACATAATCCATAAAAAACCCGTCCGCGAGGACGTGCATAATCCGAGCCCCGAGAACACCTACAATGAGCATCCAAATCGCAAAGTCGATGAAAGCGTGCTTCTCAATCCCGATTTTTATCGCATCTTTGTACGACAGGTAGCTCGCGAGAATAAACCCGACCATGATAGCGACAAAGTAACTCGGTATTTTAAACGCCAAGGCTCCGTCTAAACCGACCCACGCACTATCGAATAAAATAGGAAGCATGTTTACTTTTCTTCTCGCCTTTCAAGCTCGATTTCCATCAGATCATGAGCAGCAATCACATTAGGGAAAATCGATTTACTCGTCTGAATAAAAATTGATTTATTGGGATGTTTTTGTGATAAATGCGTCAGGACCAATTTTTTCGCGCCGGCCTCTTTGGCGCATCTGGCCGCGTCCGCTGAGGTTGAATGTCCGCGTTTTTTAGCAAGTTTTTCTTCGCCGCCAGGGTAGGTGGATTCGTGAATGAGCAGGTCGACACCTCTGGCCAAATTGGCGGCACCGTCACAAGGAATCGTGTCGCAACAATAGGCGACCGACAGACCCGGGCGAGGAAGACCCAATACATCATCAGGACGCACCTCGTTGCCGTTTGCTAAAGTGATGCTTTCCCCCTTTTGTAGACGACCAAAATCGGGACCAGCTGGGATGCCCAGGGCTTTTGCTTTTTCGAGGTCAAATCGTCCCGGACGGTCAAATTCTTCGAAACGATAACCCCAACACTTGATACGGTGATTTAAATGTTCCGTACTCACCCTGTATTCTTCGGTTTCGTAGACAACACCGGACTCTTCGATCTCAATAATATTGAGATGGAAACTCGGCCAGAGAATGTGCAGTTTTCGAAGTGTAGTAAACCAAAGTTTAAGTCCAACTGGCCCAACTATCGTTAAGGCTTCTTCGCGATTTCCGAGTACCAGCGATCCGATCAAACCTGGAAGTCCATTGACGTGGTCGCCATGAAAATGACTTATAAAAATTGCCTTTAGACCACCAGGTCGAAGCGATGATTTGGCCATTTGGGTTTGCGTGCCCTCTCCGCAATCGAATAGAAAGAGTTCTCCTTCCCGAAAGAGTCCGACGGAGGAAACGTTCCTTGATGGCGTAGGTTTTCCGCTCCCGGTTCCTAAAAATACTAAACGCGTGGACATTTTAAACTCGTGTTTTTGGCCTGTGTTCAATAGGTAGTATTATACGATTGAGCAACAGGAAAAGCCATTCTACCACTGGAAATATTTAGTTAAAGCGCGTAAATAGAGGGGCCTTAGAGGATCATAAAATGGTTATATCGCGAACCTCCTTTCTCATCATCTTTCTTTTTTTGCTCTCTTTTCCGCACTATGTTAGTGCGCAGAGCGGAAAAGTAAAAAACAAAGGAGATCGTTTTGCGCCCTTTTACGGCAAGTGGTCTCGTGATTTTACGATCATGATGGGGTTCAAACATAAGGCACGCTATCAGATTTCGACGAATCGAATTCACTATAAATTGAATGGTAGTTTGGGTAACGCGGAATATACGATAATGCGCGATCGTTTTTTAGCGAAGAATAATCGATTCGTTGGTCACACCAAAGAAGGGACCTATTTTGTTATCTTTTTTAAAATCACAGCGGAAAAAGACCTGATGCTCTACAAACGTGAAGTCCATAATCTAGCAGAAGGTCTAAAAGCAAAAGTGCCATCGGCATCCGATAGCGAAAATCGAGGATGGAATACGTACAAAAAATAGTCTAACGATCCTTCTGCTTGAGTAGAAACCCATTTAAACCAAATAAATCATAAACTTAGAACAAAGCCTGAAACCAAAAAAGGATCGGGCCGAATAAGGGGGGCTTGGCATTCCGGGTGGCACGTATTTGACGAGATTTGATTTACGTTGAAGTGGACCTTTCGAGGAGCACTTCAACTGATGGAGTGGGAATGAGATATAAAACTATCAGTGGCAGAATTTGGAAACGGGACGATCTCGAAATTCTACAATGGGTGTAGTTTCTATGTTTTAAATTCCTAAAGATGGAATTTAGTAAATCAGCGTACTATATAATTTTAGTCGATGAGGTCAGCAACGTGGCCTTTTTCTTCCAACAATTGGGCTTGAGTGAGATTCATTTTCTCTTGCGCGAAAGCGTTGATTTCTAAGCCCTGAACGATTTCGTAATTTCCTTTCCCATCGCATCGTACGGGGAAACTATAAATAAGTCCTTTTTCAACGCCATAGGAACCATCAGAATTTACAGCCATATTAACCCAGGTGTCTTCGGGAGTAACAGAGAACCAATCGCGAACATGTTCAAGAGCGGCATTACCAGCCGATGCAGCTGAGGATTTTCCGCGCGCTTCAATAATCGCCTTTCCGCGACTCTGAATAGTCTTGATGAAGTCACCTTTGAGCCATGCGTCATCCGTAATGACCTCAGTCACAGGCTTTCCCTTGATCGTTGCATTATAGATATCTGGATACATCGTGTTGGAGTGATTTCCGAAAATTGTAATTTTGGAAACATCATTCACGCTTACACCCGCTTTGTTTGCAAGTTGGAAGGCCGTTCGATTTTGGTCCAAACGCGTCATAGCGGTGAATCGTTCGTTGGGGATATCAGGTGCGTTAGAACGGGTGATGAGGGCGTTCGTGTTGCATGGATTTGCAACTACAACAACGCGAATGTCGTCAGCGGCGCTGGCGTTCAATGCCTTCCCTTGAGCTTCAAAAATTGGACCATTCATTTTAATGAGATCCGCACGTACCATTCCTGGACCACGTGGACGCCCACCAACCAAAATCGCAACATTGGTCCCTTTGAATCCATCCGTTGGATTATCGGCCATTTCAATTCCTGCCAATGTACCAAATGCGCAATCGTTGATCTCCATGACGGTTCCTTCGAGCGCTTTCATCGCTGGTGGAATTTCTACCAGTTGTAGGATTACCGGTTGGTCAGGACCAAATAGTTCGCCTGCGGCGATTCGAAAAAGCAAAGAATAACAAATAGATCCTGCAGCGCCTGTGACGGCTACGCGAATAGGTGTGGTCATAAAAATCTCCAAAAAAGGGTTGCGTATTATTGGATCGAATTGGTCCAATGATCAATACAAAATTTGGCCGAGGTATACGGAAATCATTATATAATTAGAAATGTATCTTTAATTGCTCCTATTCGTGCCGAATTTGCGATCTTTTCTCGCCAATGTGCAACGTTGTTTTTTATATAGAGGCGTCTAAAAATCCATCTGTAAAAACGGATGCATCATGACGATCGAGATTAGAATAAATGGGGACCTATATTTTTCAGATTCAGAGTTGGTTGAGGAACTCATGGAAGGTCTTCCTTCTGACACCGATGACATAGAAAGTCAGATCCTCGTTCACGGTAAAGGACTTACCTTTTCGGCCGATCTTTGTCTAAACGCCGAATCGAATTTGGATTTTAATCTATGGCTCGAAGAGGTCTGTTTTGCAGCTGATAAAGGCTCGATAGATGTTTGGATGGAAAACTTCGAAGAGGATACCTACGTCAGAATGATGTCTGGCGGTGAAGAATTCGAAATTTCTAGCCCCTATCCTTGGTAGGCTTTTTTTTAAGAGGTCTTTTTCTCGAAGCGTTTGGGACTCTGAAATCGCTCGTGTTTGAGAACGTTAATCGCATTCGGGTTATGGAGATGTCCACGACTCACTTCCATAATTTCGAACCCTTGTGCTTCCAATTCCTGCTCGAGAATCGGTATACCTGCCTTGGGTTTACAATCGCCACAAGTAAAAAAATCAATCGCCGCATACCCTTCATCGGGCCAGGTATGGATCGAAATATGAGATTCGGCGAGGAGTAAAATACCGCTTGTTCCGTTGGGTTGGAAGCGGTGAAAGCGTGAGCCCACCGGGGTCGCTTTGGCCGCCTCAGCCGCGTGAAGGAGAACGGACTCGATTTGGGCCAAGGAGTCGAGAATATCAGGATTACACCCAAACATCTCGATCAGTAAATGGCTCCCAATCGTATCAATCATCTTAACCTCACTCTTCTGAGGAGGATCTAGCCAATTTTAGGGATTTAAGCGAGCCCACCGCGCTATTTTTAAACTTTTTACTCCTCCCCAGGTTCCTCGTTCTTATTTTTGGAATACCCATGCGACTAATCCTATTTTGTGTCTTTGGATAAATTTTCACGTTCAAAAAGTGACCTGACGGCTTGGGATTTGATGACTAAAAATTTAGGTCTGAGTCATAGAACATTGGTTTCTAAAAAAAATGTTAGTCGAGTTTTTAATGTAAGAAATAGGTGTTGGGCCA
>JALSKP010000869.1 GCA_026988815.1 Myxococcales bacterium
CTCGCAAGGTTGCGTAACGAAAAGCGTCCGCCGCAATTCCCACCCCCGCGTACGCGCCGGTCACTTTTCCAAAATGATCGACAAAAGAGGGAAGCTGTAAACCACTTTGACTTTCGAAATCCCATGTGTCCGCGTTTTCGATAAAATTTCGAATCGCCATTCGTTGACTTGTTTTTTCTGGGGCTATACTTAGATCCGAGTTCCCGCCCGTTCCAAACGCATTGATCGCGTGAAATTGTCGGTCTCTTTTTCTCGCCGCCGCAGCCAATGTTTTATCCGCTTCTCCCATCTCGTTTGGACCAGCGAGCAAGGTCTCAAAAGTATAACTCCCGCTCCCACATGCTGGTGGTGAAAAAGAGTAGGCCTCTCCCCTGATTCCCGGCGGCTCCAACGCCACGTCGGCCCCTCGATCTTCCGTATCAAGAGCGAGGTCTTTTTGATCTCCATCTGCTCTTTTTGTTTGATCCCCGACGCCCAAATCAAGCGTATTGTTTGAAGCGGGAGGAGCGTCGTCAGAACAATTTGTTAACGCCATCAAGACGAATACTAGTGGGAAATATCGATACATTTTCTGTCTCAGTTAGAGGCGAGGACAATCTATTTTCACCGAAATGTAGACGTGTATGAGGCGTTTAGACAAGTGTGCCCGAAGAGCACAAAATCCCGATCAAAAAGAGGGGTATTGTTCGATCAATTCGCTGTCCATCTAGCCTCCAACCTGGCAACCGCAATGGCACTATCCGATAGGCGTTCCCACGCCGAACATGGGAACGAGGAAAAGGTCCTTCTCAAACAGGTGCCTCTCCCCCTCGGACTTTTTATTCTTGACGGCCTTCGATGGCCAATAAAAGGATAGCAATCGCAATTCCCATCTCGTGTTGAAGTTGGTTATTCACGTTTTTAGAAAAATCGAGATCGAACTTTGCAACAAAAGGGTTAAAATGCTGATCGAATTCGGCGACCAACTCGCCATGAAGGACAATATCGAAATGTTGCGGAACAAGATTACTGAGAAAACGACGGACCATTGCCATAAGCATTGAATCTTCATCAATACTTCCAATGATGTTATCATTGGTATCAAGAATCTTCCAACTATCACGAAACATGGAGCGAAGCCCCTCTCGCTTTAACGCTCCTATCTTCGTTCCATCTGGTAAACTCACATCATAAGTTCCCGAAAAATCTCGCCAGCGTCTGGCCTGAATAAAAAGCACTGGATTGGTTTTTGACTGGTCAAAAACGGTGATCGCCTCTTTTAGCTTGAAAGCTTTTTGTTTTACAAAGTAAAGAAGACTACCATTTTGATCAAATATTTCGAACTCACTTCCGAGGAAGGAAAATATTTTTTTTCTAGCGAGTAATTTATTTGTGGGGGCAAGGGCAGTGCTCATAGGCTTCCGTTTTTTATTGATGGTTCGACAGCCACATAATACCCACATAACGTCGAAGAGCGCTCTATAAAACGCATTAAATTACGATCTTTTCGTTCGCGGCTTGGATGTTGACTAATCGTTATAGAGCGCTTTTCTTTCGGCTGATATTCTTTCGTTGGCGATATATTCATCGTATGTGGTCATATAATCCACCATACCATTGGGCCCAATTTCAATGATTCGATTGGCGACCGTATTGACCAATTCGTGATCGTGTGAGGAGAAAAGAATGACGTTTTCTTCGTGAAAACCCGACATCCCTTCATTGAGTGCAGTAATGGATTCAAGATCCAAGTGGTTTGTTGGCTCGTCCATCAACAGAACATTCGCTCCCACCTGCATCATACGTGACAACATACATCGAACGCGCTCTCCACCGGAAAGAACCTTGGCTCTCTTTTGCGTATCTTCACCACTAAAGAGCATTCGGCCCAAGAAGCCACGAATATATTCTTCGTGCTCGTCGCTTGAAAATTGTCGTAACCAATCCACGAGATTGAGATCACAGTCGATAAAATACTCTTCGTTTTCACTTGGAAAATAACCGGTCGTAATGGTTTCCCCCATCGTGAATTCGCCTTCGTCGGCCGAAATTTCTTCGGAGAGAATTCGAAAGAGCGTTGTCTTAGCGCGACTATCCGATCCAACGAGCGCGATGCGATCACCTCTATTTATGACAAAAGAAATGTTGTTGAGCACCTTATCGCCATCGATTGTTTTTGAGATGCCTTCAACACGCATCACAACTTTTCCGCAAGTACGCTCGGATTTAAAAACAATGTGGGGATACTTTCTCGTCGATCGGGGCAGGTCCTCAATGGTCAATTTATCAAGTAGTTTTCTACGCGAAGTTGCCTGCTTTGCCTTGGACGCATTGCTGCTAAAGCGCTCGATAAAACGCTTAAGATCTTTTGCCTTATCCGCGTTTTTCTTTTGCTTATCTCGTCTCTGCTCTTCGGCCAACTTCGATGCGTAATACCAAAAATCATAATTCCCAACATAAGCTTTAATGCGTTTAAAATCGATATCGGCAATATGCGTACAAACGTTGTTTAAGAAGTGACGATCGTGACTGATAACAATAACCAAGGTATCCAGACGCATCAGGTATTCTTCCAACCACGTTACAGTCGCGACATCAAGATGGTTAGTGGGCTCATCGAGGAGGAGAATATCTGGCGTTCCAAAAATAGCCTGCGCTAGAAGGACACGAACCTTATCGCTTGCGTCCAAATCGGACATGAGTTTACTATGTAAAGATTGACCGATGCCGAGACTTGCCAGCAAAGAGGCGACTTCAGATTCGGCTTCATACCCGTTCATGTCAGCGTAGGTTGTTTCTAAATCCGCTGCTTCGGCGCCGTCTTCTTCGCTAAAATCAGGTTTTGAATACAGTGCTTCGCGACGTTTATGGATCTCGTATAATTTTTTATGCCCCATCATCACC
>JALSKP010000870.1 GCA_026988815.1 Myxococcales bacterium
GGTGAATTCGTCGTAGGCCGTTTGTTCCTGCTCAAGCGTTGCGATACGCAAGCCGGGAGGAATTTCTATGGAGCCTGCACTGGCTTCAAGCGCGCCAGAAAGTAGTTTCATGAAGGTAGATTTACCAGATCCGTTCGCACCAATGAGACCGTAACAATTGCCAGGTACAAATTTAATATTTACGTCTTCGAAAAGTGGCGCACCGCTAAAATTCATCATTACATCATGTACAGTAATCATCGCTATCTCCGAGTCTAAAAGCAAGAATAATGCGCATATCTCACGGTGGAGCGCGTAATTCAACCCAATTTTTGCCTTTGTTTGATCGAGCTTTTTCTATCATAAGTAGAAAGCAATTGTTGTTTCTTTATGCCTTTTTACTTTTTCTTCAACACACGCACGTCGGTTGAAACCTTAACCGGCGAATGAATGGAAAAATAGTTCACGAGGGCTTCAACATCAATCGGACCACCGACACGTTTTGTACCGTGCTTTAAAAGTTTGAATCCATCACCGCCATCGGCCAAGAAACTATTTACGGTGATACGATACTCCTTCATCCGTTCAATCGTAATACCGCCTAATTTCATCGAAGCCGGATCTACTTTTGTTCCAAAGGGTGCGCTCTGCGACCACGTATAAATAAAGCCCGATGAAGGTTGTAGAATCGTGATTTTCTTGTCGCGAAATTGTGCTTCGAGCAACAACTTTAGCTGCGCTCCCGTCAGCGTCATCGTAACCAAACTGTTTCCGAAAGGCTGCGAGGTATGCGCCTCAGAATAGGTGACTACACCCTCCCCTTCGACGCCCGAGGCAATAAAGTTCAAAGGTGCCCGAATGCCACCAGGATTCATAAAGGCAATTTGTGCGCCCGCACTCTGGGTTCCTTCTAACTGCACATCGGCGATGAGACGACCTAAAGGAGAGATGCCGTTCTCGTCATAGTCGCGCTTAAAGTCGGAGGCAATTTTACCAATTGGCTTGTTTGCAATTGGAGAGACAATGGCTCTATATTTCGAAATGACTTGTTTCACATTTTCTTGGCCAATGCCTTGTCGGTCGATAACGATATTATTGGCTTCTCTAGAAAGTACGTCGCCAGTTATAGGATCGATAACTAAATCAATTTCAGTTAGTAAACGTCCATAGCTTTTTGCAGCGGTCACCAGCTTGCCGTCCATTTCACAAATGTAGGCCTTATGAGTATGACCGGTGATGAAAACATCCACGGCGTCGCTGCTATTTTTGGCGATCTCCAAGATAGGTCCCGAGATACCCGGGCATTGATTCCTATCCGCCTGATCACTTGTCGGGAAACCGCCCTCATGTACGAGCACAACAATTGTCTCAATCCCCTGGGCTTGAAATTCGGAAACCGCTTTATTAATGGCCTCAACCTCGTCACCGAAACGCACACTTTGAATGCCCTCAGAAGAAACCACCGACGGTGTTCCCTCTAAAGTCAGGCCGACAATGCCCACCGAAATATCGCCAAATTTTTTGATTGCCGTCGACGCAAAGATCGTCTCCCCGTTTGACTTCTCGAAAACATTTGCGGCGAGGAACTTAAAGGTTGCGCCTGAAAAACCGTCGCCATCTTGACAGCCATCGGTGGGATGGCAGCCGCCTTTTTGCATGCGTTTGAGCTCGTCCACGCCCTCATCAAATTCGTGATTACCAACTGCATTGAGTTCAAGACCCATTAAGTTTGCGGCCTCGATAGTAGGCTCGTCGTGGAATACGGCTGAAATCAAAGGGCTGGCTCCGATTAAATCTCCAGCCGACACAACCATCGTATTTTCAGTTCGTCGTTCTTTTATTTTTGCCGCCAGAAAATCCGCACCTCCCGCTTTGACACGTTTACCTTCGACCATCACGCTACCGCTCGGTCCTTCTAAGTTTCCATGAAAATCGTTAAAGGCTAGGATGCGAATTTGAACCTGCTCCTTTTTGACTTCAACAACTTCTTTTTCGTCGGTGATTTTTTTGGCACGTGTAGAACACGACACCAAGGAAAGGAGCATTAATCCGGTAAATAGTGGGGAATAGATTTTCATATCTTCTCTTTTGCGAAACGTGGGTTTAGGCCAGGATGAGAACATATGGCCATCGATTTTCCTAGAATAGATTCGATAAAATTTAACAGAGTTTGCATTTTGAAAACCTTTTCGGCAGGTATTTTCGGTTTCTTACTGATTTTGGCAGGCATAAACCACTTTATATCGCCTGAACTTTATCTGAAAATCATGCCCCCCTATTTCCCCGCGCCTCTTCCGCTGGTTTATCTAAGCGGTGTTTTTGAAATTGTCTTAGGCATGGCGCTCTTTTACCCACCTCGTCGAAATCTTGTTGTTTGGGGAATCATCGCTCTCCTCGTTGCCGTTTTTCCAGCCAATATTTACATGGCAACACAAGGCCACCTCTTTCCAGAGATCGCCCCTTGGATGTTGTATATGCGTCTACCTTTACAGGTTTTGCTTATTTTCTGGGCGTGGTGGTTAAAGACGCCCTTTCGTAAACCGCAAATCCAAGAATAAGGAGGTGTTGCTTTTACTTTTTGTGAGGGATGTGAACATCGCGTTCTTGGGCGATGGCAATCGCTTTTTCGTAGCCGGCATCGGCATGTCGTATCACTCCCATGCCGGGATCACTTGTGAGAACACGTTCGATTCTTCTGGATGCCTCATCAGATCCATCGGCGACAATGACCTGACCGGCATGCAGAGAATACCCAATGCCCACGCCGCCACCATGATGAAAGCTTATCCAACTCGCACCGTTTACGGCATTAATCAGCGCGTTTAAAATCGGCCAATCGGCGACCGCATCGCTACCATCTTTCATCGATTCGGTTTCTCGATTTGGACTTGCAACAGATCCACAATCAAGGTGATCCCGACCGATAACAACTGGCGCGCTTAGCTCTCCTGACTTTACCATTTCATTGAACTTGAGCCCCGCT
>JALSKP010000871.1 GCA_026988815.1 Myxococcales bacterium
GGTACAGGCGGTCAAAATAGTGACGATGTTGATCCTATTTGCACGGTAGCAACAGTGCCATCGGGCCGTTGTGGCGCAAGCTTTATTGATAATGATTTTAACGATAACCCTTGCAGTTCAATTGGCGGTGAAGCTTATGAGGTTTGTGGTGGTGAGGGCGAAGGTATCTCAGAAATTTGTAAATACACGACACCTGTGAGCAGCTCGCCCAGGCCGCTGTCGGCAATCCTTTTCACAATGACCTTATATCCGTATTAAAGCCAATTACCACGACGGCTGATGAAAACGACCACACCGTTAATCTCATTACCGGACAAAGAAATCGTGTCGCCAGAGATGCGAATCGTATTTGTGGATGGACCCACACTACAGACCGAGATGGTGACGAGATTTACTACGGTATGAACTTTCGATCCCAGGTGCTCGTGACAGCGACCAAAACAGATTCGTCAAACTATGTTTTTGAGGACGTTTTTGTTAATGCCGATGGAAACGTGATCGTCGAAAAGAAGCCTGGACGAGGTACGGACCAAACGGTCAATGAGGGCAAAACGCTCTTCACTTACTCGGAGATTGATCCCGACGGAAACAACGGTTGGAACATTGACCTGCCAGCATATTGGGGGAAACGCGATAACCTTGTTGAGATTCTTGAGATTCCAAAAACCCCCGTTTATGAAGCGGGCAGTTATGCAGGTGAGCCGAACTATTTTACGAGTGGAAAACGAACAAACTTTAGTTACGAACCTCTTTTTAATCAGCTTCGAAGAGTGATTCATTCAAAGCAAAAGGTAGATGGAACACGTATCGATCTTTATAGTGTGACCAATGAATTCGATTATCAGGAATTTAGTCCTTTCGAGGCAGGACCCTTTGACCCTGACAATGACGCGAATCCAATGACGACGGCGTTATTTGACCAAGTTCGAATGGGTAGATATTGGAATATAACGGAAAGCGCTCTAAATCCAGGTCGGGCCGCGATTGATAATATTGATGGTGCGATTCAAAGACAATTCACCTTCCAGGGAAGAGACGGACGTCAAAGAATGCCATTTTATGGCGAAGACTTAAACGGAGATGGAATCGAGGGTTTCCCGACGGATGAGAATAATATTTTATCACGTGCCAAGGCGGTCCCGGTTCGCGTAATTGTGGAAGATTTAACAGGTCAGTCGACGGATAGGAGAATATACATAACCTGGGCACAGAACGGTCAACCCGCAGGAATACTTGAGCCGAATGGTAAACTTACTTCCTATTATTATTACCCGACCCCAAATGAAAACTCTGACTTTGACGATGTTTTTGGTCCCACTACAATGCCTCACTCGGGCCAATTTTCTCAAGGCAACCGCGGTCTCTTAGCCCATGTTTCCTGGAACCAATATGACGATAATTACCCCCAGGAAATGGCCGGCGACGTCGCACCCTGCCAATTCCTAAAAGGCCCTTATCAATGGATGCTACCTAATTGTAATTCCAACGATATCCACGGACAGCTCAGTGCACTGAATATTCCCAATGATGTGGCTTACCAGCTCGAAAGTACTCAAAATCAAAAACCAAAAACGATTTCGTTTTCGTACAACAAAATTGGCCAACCTTATCGTATTTGGGAAAACGGACTGCTTTCAACAGTGGATTACGACACCGATGGCCGTGTAATGCGTCAAACGGACACCAAACAAAATGTAGCTGTTTTTACTTACGATAATGATGGCAATGGGACCTCTATAAAAGCAGTCGATCCCAACACCGGCGCTGACACATTTGACACGCGTCAGCGTTCGGACAACGAAGGAAACTTGCTCGCAGAATGTACAGCGTTGATTGCAGGAGGTTGCGATAATTTCCCAGGTAATATTCCGGCGCTCGGTCAAGCATCGCCCAGCGGTGCCCAGATTTTAGTAAATCAATATACAAATGAAGGTCTTTTGGCCTTACAACAAGATCCCGAAGGAACCTTAACTTATTATACCTACGATACACGAAAACGACTTGTAAATGTCAGGACCGCCGATCCCCAAGATCCAACGGGAGGAAGAGAGACGTCATCGTTTTATGATGACAGATCACGGCTCATCGCAAATATTTACGGTACCGCGGGAACCCAACTTTCTGAAACTTATACTTACGATGATTATGATCGACAGGTCTCGTGGACAGATACACGTGGTACCGATTGGCAAGCAGCCTTCGGGAAGAAGAACGAACTTGTATTTCATTACCAATCCTCGACTCCCTTCGGGATTTCGGGAGCGGGGTCCACTACATACTCGGTGCAATATGGCTACAACGGACACGGTGAAGTTGTTTCTAAAGATTCAAACGGCATTATAAACACCGAGTGGTCACGATTTCCAGATGGTCGCGTTTGGTCTATCCAATCAACCGGTCAAGGCACAACTTATATGTCTTATGACACCAGCGGTAATGTGGTTTGGCAACAGTCACCGCATTATGATGTTTCGCTTTCGGTGGACACATTCGATGGCGGTGGTCCTCCAGTTGCTTCCACGGTTCAGATTCTTCGCGAATTCGATGGTGAGACTTACGACCAGATTGGAGTGCCATCCAGTTCAAATGATTTCTTAACCCTGACCAATCGTACCGAATTTAATTACGGTTTTGAACCCGTGCTAGAAATTATTACGGGCAATGATGGAATATCAAGGACTCAGTCGTGGACCTATAACGCATTGGGAGATGTAACTCAGTTTACCAATCCCGAAGGCGTAGTTACCGATTATTTAAATAATCTTGCAGGTTGGACCACACGTGAAATCCGAGAAACAAGCAACGGAAATCCACAGGTTAGCGATGTGAATTACAACGCACGTGGCCAGCAAGTGCTGTTAAACGACCCGAGCAACCAACAGACAGAATGGGTTTACGATGGTTTTGGCGACCTTTTTCAGGAATTCAGACCGGGCTCTCAAGGTTCCCGAAAAACGCTTCTTAAAAATTTCAAAACAAATGGAATCACTCCTAAAAAAGGCTTTTGGGGAAATTTTAAATGACACGTGCCAGATTATTATCAATAAAAGAGGAGCTGGAAAATCATGGTGTTGTGATTTTGGCAGAAAACGGATTGTTTTATGTCGACTCACAAGTGATTGAGTGGAAATTATTAAAAGGGTCACAAGTATTATCTTTGAATTTCTCGCTCTTTGAGGATTTCGGTGGGTTTACGGATGATATTCGCGATATTTCGTGGGCATCTGTCAGCGATAGAGACATAGAAATGTTTTTCGAAAAAATATCTTCTCAAGAATGGAATATTGAACTTTCAGATTTTGTAAAGAAAATAAAACGGGAGTTCACAGAACCTCTTAAAAGAATGGACATCGATTTTAGTGGCGGCGACAACAAGGGTCGTATTCCTATCAATTTAGAATTAGCGAGAGACATTGGTTTGGAATTGTGCGACGGAATCCAAGCTCTCCTCTGTGCTGAGGATTACGAAGTAATTGCCGAAATAAGATTTTTTAACGACAAATGGTTTGCCATTCCTGACTATTCAACTATTAAGGATTCCAAATAGGCTAAATATGGAAGCCGCCTTGACAGACGGAATTGGTGATGAAAGATACGTAGCACGAAAGCTTTTTCTCGATATATTACGCGGCGCTAAAAACAACCGGGTGGCTCATATCCCACTTGACGGAAACCGGCGCTAAAAACAACCGGGAGACGCGTAGAGCAAGCAAACAAGGGCGAAATTTTGGGGCATCGCCAAAAACAACCGGAAAAACTCGGGAAATCTAACCGGAAGACACGATACACCAGTTAAAACTGGCGATTTGCTTTGTCGTACCTTCAGCGACTCGTTTTTCTCCGATTGAAACCCCAGAGGTACTGGACATAAGTTCAGCCTTCGGTTAGGGTCTCCTTGCGTATCTAAAACGGAGGGAAACCCATGACTGTACCCAAACAACACCTTGCGAACCAAATCGTTCATCTTGTTCGCCGAACAAATCAACGTCAATTTTTACTCGTCAACGACGCATCAGGTCTGAGTAAAAATGCGGCTGGATACCTCTATATCCTTGCCGCGCGCAAACATGGTCAAGGGCTTCGCTAAAAACAACCGGGAGACGCGTAGAGCAAGCAAACAACTTGGAGGGCCAAATGACTGACCGGGGGTCGCGTTCCTCTAGCTTGGGTTATATTGATAGCTACAACTTGTTTGGATTTGCGACCTACGATCCGATTAATGGTTACGATCCATTTGGATTAGCTAATAAAGGTTATGTAGATACGTTTCTAGAGATAATGCGTGACGGACATAATAATCTTCGGAGACAAGTGCCGATGTTCGTCCCACCTCCTGACGTGGATACGAAAGAGCAACTGATAGGTGTAATGAAATCGGGTCTACAGGATCTGTTGTTGTCACCGGTAGCTTTGATTTTGACAAAACGGGGCGATGGTGAAGAACCGCCAGACTCTTTTGTCGCCGCGATGAAAATAAAAGCGGACAACCCATCGCAAAAGAGCGGGATGATGATTGGCGATGCTGGTACCGGGCTCATAAAGAAAATTGCAATAAATCTGATAGGTAAATCGAGCAAGAAAATTGCAAAGAATGCCACCAAAATTCATAATGTTTGGAAAAAGGGTTCAAACTGGAAGAGCAAACCTCAATTTGGACATACTTTTACGAAACACGGGGCAGGAAAGAAAAATACTCAATCCTTGAAAGATACTGCGAGAGATACAAATATTCAGCAAGGACAGTTTTTAAATAACGAAAAGGCGGCCGAAATTATGGCACAAAATAAGAACTTTTCGAAGAATTTCATCGATATTGACATTCCACCAGGTCTCGGGCAGGTAATTAAGCCTGATGGATCGATAGTACCAGTTACCCGTGCGCGTTTAATTCCAAATTCTTCAAGAACTGGATTTAGATCGGGCTATCCACTTTTGGAGTAATATATGTTTTCCATAGGTTTGATTGAAAATAGCGGAGGAGAAGCTGCTAATTATGCTCGATTCGAAAATAATTACATATTCGATCCCCAGTTCGATATTGACTGCGTTTTATCAGTCCTCATGGAAATTTGCGAGATCTTGGCGACCTACTCTAACGTAAAGTTTCGGTGTTCGGGTTTCGATCTTAAATGGATGGTCGATGTAGGAACAGATCTTTCAACAATAATTGAAGATTTACCGTCTGCAATAGAAAATTTAAAAAGGAGCGAGAATGCAAGTATTTATTTTTTTGAGCAACAGACGGATAGAGATATCGTCTTTTTTGGATTCAAAAAAGAACATTGTTTAGCGAAGTGTTTGAAGATAAGTGAGGGCAATTCGCCGCGCAAAGAAAAAATAGGAGTTGTGGAAAAACTGAGTTTGGTTCCGCTAATAGAGGAATTGACTATCTTGTTTGGTGATTTTATAAGAATTGCATGTATCTACTGTCCCACAAGGTCTTCCAACCCTCATTTCGTTAAATGGGTCGACAGTTATCGGCATCTTTTCACGTAAAGGGCTTCGCCAAAAAACAACCGGGAGACGCGTAGAGTAAGCAAATAAGGGCGAAATTTAGATTTGTTAATTCTTGATCTGTTCTAATTTGAAATAGCGAAAAGATTTTGAGGTATGAAAAGTGTTTGAATTGGCGATTTCTCCTGGCTATCCGTAATGTAATGGGACGTATTGCAACGGGAAAGGGCCAAATGACTGACCGGCCCAAGGCTTCGCCAAAAACAACAGGGAGACGCGTAGAGTAAGCAAATTAGGGCGAATTTTAGATTTGTTGATTTTTGAAATATTCTAATTTGAAATGAGAGGCGCTTGCTAACCCCACGGAGAAGTAAGATGGCAAACGG
>JALSKP010000872.1 GCA_026988815.1 Myxococcales bacterium
TCAAGGGTTGCAAGCGCGGGCTGGTAACTCGGATCCACATCCAAAACCGCGTTGTAGGTCAGGACTGCATCGTCGAGTTGAGCAAGCTGATTCTGATAAAGAGAACCCAATCGGTAGTTCAACTGAACCAATTCCTCTTCTTCAAAATTCTGTTCGATGCGTTTGGTTAAAATAACAGACAAGTCAGGAAAACGTCCCTGCTGGTCATAAATTCTATCCAATGCGATGAGAGCAGGCTTGTTGTTAACGTCAAAACTCAAGGCGTGGAGATAGGCATGTTCTGCTTGTTCCACCTGTTGAAGATGCTTTTCGAAAATGCTTCCTCGAGAATTATGTAAGATCGCCGAGTCTTCTTCACTCGCGTTCTCACTATCGAGCGCCATCTGCAAATATTCGGCAGTATCGGCCCAAAGCCCCGTTCGTTCAGACAACTCCATTACTTTTAGCAGGGTCGCCTCTTCGCCCGGTTTTTCCACCAACGCTTTCGCGTAAGCACTCAACGCACCTGATTCTTCCTCAAGTTCAACGAGGAAAGTATTGGCGATCAACATCCATACATCATATTTTTCGTCCGGATCATCAAGTTGAACCAAACGTTGACGGTAGATTTCAATCAGTTTTCCGTGCTCATTTCTCGATGTATAGAAAGGTTCAAGGATTCCAGCAGTCTCGTTGACCGCCTGACCTGCCATAAACATTTCTTCTAAAGCCGAAATGGTTTCGTTGTTTTCTGGATCATCAACAAGGATATCTCGGTAAATCGTCAACGCGTCATCGGGTTGTTCGAGCGCCGATTGGTACACACGTCCAAGTCGCAATTGAAGAGGCAAACGTTCTTCGGGTTGCGCATTCATGACGCGTGTTTCGAGAATTTTTGTAAGTAAACTCCACTCTCCCTCTTGTTGATATAGTCGATCAAGGGCGAGTATCGCCTTCTCATCGTCGGGATCAACGTCAAGAACGCGAGTGAATCGGTCTATCGCCGATCGTGCATCAGATTGTTCTTCTTCTTGAATTCTTGCGATACGAACATTGAGAAGGCGAATGATATCCGCATCATCGGCCTCGCCGAGTTCGCCGTCCAAAATTTCAATCAAAATTTCCCAGGCTCCGAGTTCGCCAGCAAGACGTTCGAGCGTGTCCAGTGTTGGGGTCTTTGAGGGATCACATTGAACCGCTTGAGCGTACGCCTGGAAAGCAGCGCCTTTGTCAAAAAGTTGGCCTTCATAAGTCGCGCCGATTTGTGAGTAAAGGGACACTTTATTATCGACATTATCGGTGGAACCGATTTGCAATTCGTAAACCCGAATAAGTTCTTCCCAACGTCCGGCTTGTAAATAAACAGGCTCTAGAACCTCCGATGCTGCAAGCGCGTTGTCGCCGCCTTCGATAATAGATGCCAATGCAGCAAGGGTTTCTTCATGAAAGGCATCAAAATCGAGAATTTCTTTGTAGATCTGAATCGCTTCAGGAACATCGTATAATTTGTGTTCAAGAAGCTGACCATTTCTGAATTTCAGTCCTAAATTTGATGTTGGATCGCTCACCAAACCCATCTGCTTTTTCAATACAAGAGAAAGTTCAGACCACTGTTCGGTTTGTGCATATAAACTGTCGAGAAGTTCAAGTGCCCTTAAATCACTTTCATCAAGTTCCAGAATCCGGCGATAGGTATCGATCGCATCATGGGGCTGCTCTAAAGCTGTGTTGTGGATCTCTCCAATGGCAAAATACAAGGCTTTCTTTTCTTCTACCGAATCAGCCAGATTTATCTTGCGATCATAAACACCTAATAACTTGTCCCATTGATCGGTTTGAGCATAAAGCTGCGCAACGTGATCAATTGCCGAAATATCGTCCGGCTTGACTTCTAATACACGATTATATGCATCGATGGCCGAGGGGATATCATCCAAAAACTCCTCGTACATCGTTCCTGCCTGATGGAGAAGAAGGGTCTTTTCGTCTTCCTCTTCCACAAGATCGGCTTTGATTAACAGGACCTCGACCAACGGACCCCAATTTTGGGTCTGGCGATGAATAGATTCCAGTTCAACCACCGACTCCATGTCATCGGGGAACAATTCCATGACCTCGTTTAAGCGCTGAGCGCTGCGATCGTTATCTTGTAATGTTTCACGGTAAATAGCCGCAGATCGACGCAGCAATTCTCGTTTAACGTCTGGAGATTCTTGTCTTTCGGACTCATCTTCAAAGGTCTCAACGAGCGCGTTATAATCATTCTGAGCACCAGCGATACGATAAAGATTATCAATGGTTTTCTCGTCCTGAGGCGAGTACCTGAGCGCGCGGCCGAAGGTTCTGAACGCTGAATCGGAACGGTGGGCTCGAAACTCTTGTAAGTCTGCAATACGGTGAAGCAAGCCCACACTTTCAGCCGGCTCTTGACTTGAGGTTGCACGAACTTCTAATGCGTCAACAAGCCTTTCCCAGTTATCCTGCTCCACATAAAAGGGCTCAAGAATAGTCGCAATGCGAGATTGGGGCGCGTTTTGAGCGAACATCATTTTTTCAAGTGCATTCAGCGCATCGGTACTTGAGGCATCCTTTTGAAGAACCTCTTCGTAGAGATCCACCGCACGATCGGGCTCATTTAGCTTCTCGTTTCTCACGCTCGCGAGCTGGTTTTTAATATCGGAGTGGATGGTTTGGGGCACAACGTCGAGCTGAGATTCCAAAGACGACGCTAAATCGGACCAACGTTCTTCAACGATATAGAGACGATTCAGAGAATCAATAGCCCCCAAATTGCTCGGATTGGCGCCTCGAATCTCTTCAAAAATCGTGATCGCCTCGCGTTTATTATCAAGTTTTTCTTCCCATAAAAGGGCTGATCCGAGTCGCAATTTTTCGATCGATTCTTCGCTTTTCTCTCGTTCAAGTTTACGTTGCAGAACATCCAATAATGCCTGCCATTGACCCGTTTTCGTGAAAAGTTGCTCAAGTTCATCCAGGGCACGATCTTGGGCCGCATCCATTTCTAAAATACGCTCTAAAGACTCTCTTGCTTTTTCTGGTTCATCCAAATCATCGGCATAGACATCGGCCAATTCGTACAAATACACCAAGCGGGTTTCATCGTCTTCGACCTTAAGAAGTACGGCCTCGTACAACTCCGCCAACGGTTCCCAATCATTGAGAGCGTCGGCGATTCTAAAGGTTTCTTTTCTCGCCTCGCCTTTTGGATCCAAGTGAAGCAATTGCCCATAACTATGGAAGGCTGATTCAGCGTCACCGATCTCTTCGATATAGGTTTGAGCGATCATTCCTTCGAAACGAATTTTGTCCTCAAGCTCCGAACTTTCATCACGTTGGATCTCTAAGGTTCGAATGTAATTTGGCCAATCACCTTGAACTTCGTAAACATAATCGAGAGTCTGGGCGACCTTAAATGCGTAGGCCTCATCATCGAGAAAAGATCGAATAGCAAGTTTTGCCGCCTCATGTTTTGGCAACCAATTGAGAACTTTGGAGAGCGAAGAAACTGCCGTTTCTGCGTCTCCGATTTCGTTCTTGGCAAGGGAACCCAATTCGAAATGAAGTTCGGTTAATTTTTCTAATTCATCGTCGGTATAGGCCCGTAAACCTGCACCATTCTCCAAACTTGGATCGACTTCTTCATCACCAGGGATCAAGGCTTCAAAGTTGACCGCATTTACCGCCGATTCACGCGATTCAGCGAGATTTTCGATTAATACAATTTCTCGCTCGATAATATCAACAACATCTTCGTAGGCACCTGTTTGACGGTACAATCGATGGAGTTGAGCCAAGCAAGGCTCATAATTTTCATCGATCGCCAACGCCTCTAAATGTCTCGAAATCGCCTGCGGAACATCGCCAGCTTGCTCTTCGGCAATCACGGCCATGCCTCTTAAAATTTCAACACGATCAGCGGGCTCTTCAGCCAATTCAATACGGTGCTCATACACTTTCATGAGGTCGTCCCAGCGCTGGGTACGCTCATAAATATCAGCAAGGGCCGTCAAAGCATCGCCTTGATCTGCATCCAAACTTAGCACTGAATCATAGACCTCGATCGCGCCATCGGTCTGATTGAGTTCCTTTGATAAAACACGACCCAAACGTAGACGAACGTGCTCGGTTAAGGTTTTGTTTTCGCCGATATGGGATAACACATCGCTATAAGTATCTACCAAGGCCTCAAAAAGGTCCGCGTCTTTTGCCGCTGCTTCAACCTTCTCGTATAATTCTTCTTGTTCGGGCAGTTCCCGAAGCGCTTGGGAGTACCATCTGAATGCCCCATGGGGACTGTCGAGATGATCCGCGTTTAACATGCCTAATTTCTGCAGATAAACGAGCCTTTCCTCGGGCTCCGCCAAGGAATCGAGGATAATCTCGTACACACCATTCAGCTTCGAGAACGCCGAATTTTCGAGATAAAGGGGTTCTAATTCTTTGGCTGCAAAGGCATTTCTCGCGTCCAATTCTAGAACCTTTTCAAGGTCTTTTTCTGCGCGCGCAGGATCGCCCAGTTTGTCTTTTACAACGCGAGCTGAACGGGTGAGAAGTTCAATTTTAACGCTCGGTTCTTTGGCTTTTCCAGACAACGAAGATAAAAGGCGAACGAGATCTTTGGGGCTTGAACTCTGCTCATAAAAGCTCTCCAAGTCGTCCCATCGGAGCCCGTCGATATAGAGTTTTTCGAGAGATTTTCGAGACTTTAGATTTCCCTCGTCTAATACATAAGCCTGTTTCCATGCCGCAATCGACTTTTCTGGATCTTCAATACGATCCGAATAAAGAAGTCCTAACTTTTGAAGAAGTTTGACTTTCTCTTCACTCTCTTCGCAAAGCTCGGCTTTGTCTTCGATGATGCCAGCTAGGGCTGCAAAGTTTTTTGTCTTTCCATATTCTTTTTCGAGTGCATTTAATGCATCCAAATCACTGGGAGAAAACTCCCTAACCGCGATCCAAAGCTCGGTTGCCAGTGCAGACTTGCGATTCACGCTTGCCATTTCGGCGATCTCTTTGGTCCCAATAATTTTTTCTTCCATTGGAAGATCGGCCAACAATCGCCGCTTTAACGCAATAAGTTTGTCCCACTCTCGACGTTTCTCATAAATTTGAATCAACGAAGAACTGGCTTCCTTATGATTGGGTTCAAGTTCGAGAACGGCCTCATAGGAATTGAGCGCTTCGGCTTGATTTCGAAATTTTTCGATAAAGATCTTAGCGATCCGCAAATGGATAAGAACTTTATCGTCCTTGGACTCCGTCAGCGCAGCTTTGTCTTTGAGAACTGCGACCAAATCCGAGGATTTGTTCATTTGCTCATAAAGCTCAATAAGATTATCAATCGCCTCCCCGTTGGATGGATCCAGACTGAGAATTTCTTTGTAAGCTTTCACCACATGATTGTTATTCTTCATGTGGTTTTTATAAATTGAAACTTGCTCCAAAAGGATGTCAATTTTCTCGTCAGGATCTTGTGCATTTGCAAGTTCCTTCTTCACGATATCAACGACCCCTGGCCACTTTTCGGAGCTACGATAGATACCCTTCAATCGACTTTCCACTGTTGGATCGTTCTTGACCGCGCGGTCCAAACGGCGCATCGAATCCATTTCTTTGTCATCCGCACCAATCGCAATACCCATATCGGCCATATAGAAATAAACAGCACGATCTTTTTCCTCACCCGATAAGCCATCATTTCTTTTCTCAACTTCGCGTTGAAACTTACGCCAGTTGTCCCGCGCAGCTTTTCCATCGGCAAGAAGCTGACCAGAATAATCTGTTCCCACACTTCCCGTTTTCTCTGCGTCCTGCAGATGAACAAAGGCAATATCGGCTT
>JALSKP010000873.1 GCA_026988815.1 Myxococcales bacterium
GTGGGGTGCAATCCCTCCAAAAATGGCGTTCAACGAAGTCGAAACAATCTTCAATGAAGCCGGCCTCGTTTCCCTAGAACCCCACACTTATCTTAATGCGTTAATTTTAGGTGCCCAGTTCGCAAAAAAACATCGCCCTTTCTGTGCCTCACTTGGACCTTCGATTCGAAGACATTCCAGATATGAAGCTCCGAAAAACGATCGCTGAAGGTGTGATGTAGCGATTGGTCCAGCTGGTGATTTTGGCGCCACCCTAGAAAGTCGCCTATTATTTACAGACGGATTCAGCTGTCTCGTTCGAAAAGGGCATCCGATTATTAGCGAGCGTACTTTCGACCTCGATGCCCATCTGAGCTTGCAACACATCCTAATCAGCCCCACAGGTAGAGGGAGTTCGCAAGTAGATGACCTTCTAGGAGATCGAAAACGCCGGGTTTTTATTCAGGTATCAAGTTTCCTGCTCGCACCAGCAATTGTAGCCAAAAGCGACCTCGTTTTGACCGGCCCGACCAGTGTTATTCGGAATGCAGAAACCCTCTTTGCGCTAACCAAACTAGCGCTTCCTTTTGAACTTCCACCTCTTCGTATCGCAACCTTTTGGGATCCAAGAAGAAACGAAGATCCACGTTTGCAATGGATCCTCTCACAAATTTATCAGGCTGCTGGGCAAAAGTAGTGTGATCCAGAACAGCGGAATTTTGAGAAAACTTGCTTTCCTTGACGACCCTCACCCTAGCCCTCTCCCAGAGGTAGAGGGGACTTCTCTTCACTCCAAAAACCTCATTTCATTCAAACCGCTGAAAGTGATCACACTAAGGCAAAAGTAGTCTAACTTTTTGAACAAAAAAAGGGTTCCCTAAGGAACCAAAATAAGTAAACTTAACGCCTTCTTTTCTTAGCGAGTACAGTATCCAAGTTCGCAGGTATTGGTGCGACATTGTGTTCCCTCAGAACAGTCAATTGTACAATGACCGTCTACGCAGGATGCGCCCGATGAACAATCGTTCTCGTTTCTACATTCAAAACCTGGTCTCCAATCGGGCTGACACACGCCGTGGTCACACATGAGTTTTTCTCCACACTCGGAATCGTTGCGGCAATCGTCGTAACAGAACCCATTCACACAGGTTCCTGCACAATCGCTATTCGACGCGCATTGATTGGAGACCTCGTCTTGGCACGTTCTCGATGTGCAGGCTTGTCCGAAAGGACACTGATTGTCGGATGTACAGTCGTATGCGCAGAAGCCATCTAAACAGGATTTTTCTAAACCACATTGTGCATCTGTAATGCAGATGACGGGAACAACTTGGCATTCTCCGGCAATGCAGGACTCACAAGGCTCACAATCGCTTGAGGCGCTACAACTCAAATCATCGCCTCCGTTCTGGCCTCCGCCACTTTGACCAGGCGATTCACATCGTCCAATCGCGTTATTGCAGGTCTGGGTATCCAAACAATCTGAGTCCGAATCACACCCAAGTTTACACTCGCCGCGCACACAATGTGAGCCGGGTCCGCACTGGGAATCTTTGATACAAATATCGTCAACTACACATTTGGCGTTCTCGCATCGTTCGTTATCTGCGCACGGATTGGCCGTAGAACAATCACTTGCATCGGCGGGATCAATAGGATCTTGCGTCGTTGGATCTTTCGGATCAACGGGGTCTACAGGGTCAATTGGATCTTTTGGATCCACACCAGGTTTTGTTGGATCATTGGGGTCCGCAATGACACAACCTCCTCTCCAACACAATCCGCCGCTACATTCGGCGTCGCTTTTACAGCCCGCCGTACAGCTGTCGGCAAAACAGGTCCCGTCTTGTCCACATTCTGAATCCTCAGCGCATGCGATTTGACACTCTCCGTTTTGGCAATTTCCGCCGGGACCACATTCACTATCATCGTTACACTCGCCGCCAATAATGCAGCGACCTTCGTCACAAATTTCGGTTGAGGCACATTCAACGTTCGCTTGACACCCTGGTACGCAAACACCGTCCAAAGAACAGAATTCTCCCGTAAAACAACTCATATCTTCGTCACATCGACGGGTTGGCGCACACTGTCCCTGATCACATCTTCGGCTGGGGCAGTCGGCATTTATCGAACAGGTGGCAGGTTCGGGTTCGGGTTCACAAAGGCGGTCACGATTACAGAACTGACCTGAACCACAATCGGAGTGCAGTGCGCAGGAGGTCGTTTCCACGATACGCACGGGTTTATCTTCGCAACCTGAACAACCAGTGCTCAAGGCTAGTGCCGTTAATCCAATTAGTGCGAATTTTAACTTTGAAAACATGGAAAACTCCTGATCATTGATAATCCTATTCTACAAATGGGTCAGACGGAGTGATTTTTTGTTTATTCAGATCGAATTTAAAGTAGGCGGTTGGAATCTAGACGGATATTTCTTTTCCTAACTCTGAAACAAATCTGCGGAAATCTGATAGCTCATAAAATTTCCAAGGTGCACATTTTCCACACCTCTTCTAAAATTGCTAAAAAGGTCTCTCTTTTCTACACTTCCAGATCCTCGATTTCATACTATCGAAGGCGCAGAAGTTTAGGATGTTTGATTCAAAAAAGATTGGGTTGGATGACAATCCTGCGTTTTGGACTTGACCCGAAGACTGGTCTGAACATATTTGCAGGACTCCTATATACGAGGCGAGTGTGCAAATTCCCTATACAGAAATCAGCAAAGATGCGTTGCGCGGAATTGCGCTAGAATTCGTGAGCCGCGAAGGAACCGATTACGGCGAAGAATGGGATATGGAAAAAAAAATCGACCAGGTTATCGAAGCCATCAAAAAAGGAAAGGTTGTCATTTACTACAATCACACCACCCAGACCTGCAATTTATTAACAAAACATCAATCTACAGAACTTGAGGCAGCACGTGCTGCAGCGCAAGACGACGACATCAATTACAACGACTAAACCTTTTTCAGAAAATCATGTTCAAACTTATCGAAAAACTAGAGCAAGCGCTCGATACCAATATTCTACTCATCGCCAGCGCATCTCGTCCCGACATCGCGGTCGACCTCAACGAGCTTGCAGCAAGATATGTACGCGGACTCTGCCAGGAAGGAGAAAAGTATACGATTTTACTTTTCGGCGGTGGTGGGGAGCTAGGATTTGCCGACTCTATCAAACGCAGTTTGGGCGAGTACGAGGTCTTGATTGGAGACCGAATCTCGGGAAGTTTCGTGCTTTTGGCCTTGTGTTCATCAAAGATGAAGATGTCAAAACATGCCGCCATAGGCGCTTTTGATTCGGGACTTTTTTGGACGCCCCCTTCCATGATCGATGCCCTTGTTTATGATGACATTCCCGCCCTAGGCGGATTAAACACTGAACATGATCCGACGATGCCGGGGCGAGTCGCTCAAGTGAAAAGCTTCCGAAGACGCGCCAATGTGTGGTTAGAAAATAATGCGCCAGAATTTGATCGCGATGCGTTGACCTGCTTTAAACTGGGGCTTGATACGGGGCTGTCGTCGGAACAGATTGCAGATCTAGGATTGAGTAGCGCGTTATTTCACGGAAACACGTTGCGTGAGATAATGAAACACTTGGACCTAGAATTAGGAAATACCGCCCTTCCCCTTTCTCGTTATTCCGAATCGGATTTAGCCGATGAAGTGGAATTCGAATTCGCGAGCGAAGTTCCTGGTGCCTTTATCAGCACGTCTAAAGCGGGATTCGTGTACCTGCTCGATACTGGAAATCCCCACCCAGATAGCGGGCGATATGTCGGCGGTTGGACACCGATACCGGAACAGCGTTAAAATAAAAATTCCAAAGCTTAGAAATTAGGAAATATATTTCACATCCATAATTTCAACCATCTTTTTTCCACCGGGTGTGATGATGGTAACCTCGTCCCCTTCGCGCTTTCCCATGATTGATTTTGCGATAGGACTTCGAAAGGAAATTGTATTCTTCTTAATGTTGGCCTCTTGATGGCCGACGATTCTCAACGTGTTTTCTTCATCACTATCGAGATCGAGAAGCGTAATCGTGGAACCGAAAATAACACGATCACTTTCTTCAAATTTGCTTATATCAATAACCTCGGCGTGAGAGGTAAGGCCCTCAAGCTGTTTGATTCTAGCCTCAACCATACCTTGCTTCTCTTTTGCAGCGTGGTATTCGGCGTTCTCTTTTAAATCGCCATGTTCAAGCGCAACACCAATTTCGGCCGAGATTTTGGATCTCTCGGTACCTTTTAATTGTTGTAATTCTTCACGAAGTGCCTTGAGGCCTTCGGGGGTCATCGGTTCTTGATCGTCCATTATTCGTCCAAAGTCTAAGTATCTAAATGCAACATTTCTTGACGCGCATTTGAGTCCATCTTTGACAATTTTTCACGAAAATTCAACTCAAGTTTTCATTATGATGAGGCAAAAAAAAACGTCCTAAAAAAGGACGTCATTGAAATCGGGTTGATGGGCTACTTTGCTTTGGCTCGGCGAGGGATTCTTCGACGCCCGAAAAGCATAAGAAGTCCGAGAAAGAAGAGTCCAAACGACCCATT
>JALSKP010000874.1 GCA_026988815.1 Myxococcales bacterium
TACCCATCGACTTAAGTAAAGCTGGCGAGGTGGAGCCAAAAGTTTCAAAGGCCTTTCAACGGGCCCTATCTGCCAATCCCAGAGAACGTTTCCAAAAAGCGGCCGATTTTCTAAAACCGTTCCGTACAGCAGCGTCGACAAAAAAAGGATTGCCCGATCTCAATTTCAAATACCTCGTTATTGGTGTCGGTGTTTTACTCATCGCCGTGGTGGGTTTCCTCTACTTGAATCAGCAAAACGCTGCCGAAGCTGCTCGGAAAGCTGCCATAGCAAACGCACTTCCAACACCTTTTGAGGTTCCCGAAGATGGACCAGATCCTAGAATCAAAATCCAACTCGATTTGAAAAACGATCCGGTAACCCTCAATGGACTAAAAACGCTCGATAAAGCAGCCAAACAACAAGCAGAACAAGCGAGAATTGACGCCCGTGAAGACCTAGATGGCGTGTCATCGCTCATCTCTTCTCAACGTAAAGAAAAATACAACGCGTCTTTGGGCGCCATCACACGCGCGATTCGACTTTCTGGGGAAAGCGAAGATGACACCCTTTTTCTTAAAGATCTGAGAAAACGAAAAGATGTGATAGCCATTCGAAAAGGATATTTTCGACGAATTAATGGTGCCTTGGAAAAAGAAAAAGCAGGTAGCGCTCGACTTTTATATACCAACTTTGCCGCCATCGAGCCCACTGCTCCGGCATTGACCTTTTTTAATAAGAACAAAACAGCCGAAGTGAAACAACTTATTTCAATCGTGCCCCCTGAAGAGGACGAATAACATGCGTAGCTTTCTTTTTTCTTTTTTCATCCTCACCTATATTTTTATCAATCCTAACTTAGCCAACTCCGTTGAATTTGGAGATAAAAGAAAAGTTTGGGATTTTCCCGTCGAAATAACCGCAAAAGATGGCAGTGGCGCGCCAGTAGCCAGGGCCCCCATCTATTTCGATGGTAAGTTGGCTGGACACACCGGTTCTAAAGGGATTTTCAAAGCGATTTTAACCGAACGCCACCGTGCAAGCATCAAAATTGGTGTTGGAAAAGTCGAGGGTTACCGACTCCAACTCAAACAAACCACCGAGGCTGATTTTCAGCTCATGGTTACCAATCCCGCAGACCCCACTCCGTCTACCGTGAAGTTGAAGGTACGATATAAAAAGATCAGTCAAGATAATCTCATTTGGGTAAAACTAGAATGTGGTAGAGCAATGTCCTGTGTTGGCATCGAGATCAAATCTGGCGATAAAGTTGTTGCCACAACAAACGAATTCGGCGTTGCGCACTTTATCAACACTTCCGTTCCTGATTCTCGTATTGAACTCCTCATCGATACGCCACCACCTACCGATGAAGTTATTTTCGCGCCAAGCAATCCAACCTTTGCCTTTAAATCCTCGCTTGATCCAGCAATCTATTACATCAATGAAAGCTTCGAAAATGCCAAACCACGCAAACGTGTTCGGCGAGCATTCCGAGGTAAAGATTCGCGAAGAAAAAAGTTCAGGAAAACAAAAAAAATCAGAACAAAAAAGAAGAAGAAGAAGAAAAAGAAAAAAGGCAACAGTGCCATCGACCTTTGGTGATTTGAACGCTTATGGCTTTTGTTGACGCGTTTAATCGCAGTATTACCTACCTTCGTATTTCGCTTACCGATCGATGCAATTTTCGTTGCGTGTATTGCATGCCCGACGAGGATATTGAATGGATCCCTCGCGAAAAAATTCTCAGTTTTGAGGAACTAGAACTCATCGTTTCCGTGTTCGCAGAACATGGACTCAAACGCATTCGTCTTACCGGCGGCGAGCCATTACTCAGAAAAGGGATCTGCGATCTTATCTCCCGTTTTAGGCAACTCGGTGTGGATGAAATAGCGCTCACAACCAATGCCTTCCTACTTCCAAAGTTTGCAAAGGATTTAAAGAATGCAGGTTTAACACATTTAAATGTGAGTTTTGATACCTTGGAAAGGGAGGTCTTTAAAAAAATCTCTCGAAACAAAAATCTCGATCGCGTTCTAGACGGACTTAAAGCCGCCACGGATGCAGGCTTTGAGAACATTAAACTCAATTCTGTCATTATTCGCGGCATCAACGATCATGAAATACTAAACTTGGTTACTTTTGCAGCCAAAGAGGAGCACATCCTGCGCTTTATCGAATTCATGCCTATAGGGAGTGGTACGATTTGGGGGAAAACCGCTGTTCCAGTGGGCGAAATTCGACAACGATTATCTGAATCTGGGATGCTTAGAGCCGAACAGCAATCGCTGGGATTTGGCCCAGCCCAGTATTGGACCTTTTCCAACGACGAGATCAAAGCCACTCCTGTGGGATTTATTTCGGCGCTCAGTTCTTGTTTTTGCGACGATTGTAACAGAATTCGAATTACCCCGACCGGCGGTTTGCGTGCGTGCTTAGGCGATGATCGAGAAGAAGATTTAGCAGGCCTTCTGCGCGCCGAAGTGGGAGAGGAAAAGAAAAAAAGTGCCATTGAAGAATGCGTTCATCGTGCGCTCGCGACAAAAAAACACACCCATAGTTTTGCATTCGATAAAGGTCCAAGCACGCAGAAAAGAATGCATGCTATTGGTGGTTAGGCGAGGAAAATGATTTCCCCATCGGTTAACACAGCGTCCATACCTTCATCATGGGTTTCAATCGGAAGCGATGCGAAAAGAAAACGCTGATCACAAATTCCAACACTAAAACAATCTTGCGTCGATAAAAATCGATCGTAAAATCCTCCGCCATATCCAAGCCTTTCCCCTTTTGTACTGAACCCAAGACCCGGTAAGATAAGGAGGTCGATGATACCTGGAGGCACGGCCTCCGCTCTGGGTTCCATAATTCCGAACGCTCCTTTTTGCAGGTCTGAATCCTTTTCAAAGGAGGCAAATTCCAGCGCCCTCCCAACAACGCGGGGGAGGTAAAAATTGATGTGCGCTAAGCGTGGGAGGATGGAAAGGACTCTAATTTCGCTCCCAATAGCGGCGTAGAGTGCGACATCTTTAAATTCTCTTTCCTTAATGAAAGAGACGAGATTATTTTCTATTTTTTTTTGGGAATCTAAAAAGGAGAGACGATTACGTTGGTTTTTAAGGGTCTCTCTAAGTGCTTTTTTAGCGTTCACATTTCGACATCATCTTCTGCTGTATCGAGAATGTTAAGGCAATTTCCGACCGCAACTTGGATACTTTCTTTAAGGGAGCGTAATTCTCCTTGAGCATCAAAGAGTTCCTCGGCGACGTTTAAGCTGATGAGCATCATCAACTTCTCTCTTGAAACGGAGGGCGCAGCTTTCTGAAGCGTATCGAGCTTTTCATCGATATAATCGGCCAGTTCTGTGACATAACGTGGATCTCGATCACTTTTAATAGACAACTTCGTTCCACCGATCTTCACATTTACGGTGGCTTTTTTGGGTGTATCTAGATCGACACTCAGTTGTGTTGGCGCTTTCGCGCGATTTCCATCCCTTCTCAAGCGATGTACCTCTGTTTTGGAATGCTTAACCTAAACCTCAGATCCCAATGGTTCAAGTAGTTTTGTTAATTTTTGTAATTAGCTATTGAAATGTCCGCTTTGAGAAATTTAGTCAGACTGATCTGACCCCGGTTTATCGGACACCAAAATGGTAGTAGAATTCTACCACGGAGATTCAAATGAAAGAATAGAGAAAAAGATACACCGAAGAATTTAAGAAAGACGCGCTACCTTTGATTGTTGTTGAAGGCTTATCGCTTCCCCAAGTCGCACGAGATTTAGGCGTCTGTTCAGGTTCGCTGTACGACTGGGTGAGGCGTTCAAAAAGCGAGATGTTACCCAAAGAAAGTGAATTAGCTGTGGAAAATCAACGCTTGCGAACGCGTCCAGGGATCGACAAGGTAGAGCGACGCACGAGCCAAAGCCGAAAGAAAATCGGATTCTTAAGGAAGAGCGTGAAATTCTAAAAAAGGCGACCGCCTTTATTATGCTGACCTTGCACGTCAGTGCTTTGCGAAGGAAACAAAATGAATCGCTTTGCGTTCATAAAAGCAGAGGAGGGTGAATCACAGAATCCGTATTTTGTGTCGTGTGAATGCGGGTTTCGCGCTCGGGTTATCACTATTGGCTGAAGAGAGTTCCGTCAGATCGTGCTCGAGAAAATAGTAAACTCGATAACTTAATCCTCCAAACTCCCGCAGAATGTCGAGGCGTGTATGGCTACCGACGGACGTGCTTTTCAATTCGACTCGAAGGATACATTACGAGCAAAAATCGCGTGCAACGTCGAATGAAAGCACTGAAAATACAGGCAAAACAACCTCGTGCTTGGAAAAAAACAACGGATTCCTCACACGGAAATCGTGTCGCTGAAAACGTCCTAAACCGTACTTTTCTTCAAGACGAGAAAGACCGCGCCTGGGTTATCTAGTTATTGAAATGTCCGCTTTACTTCTTTTTCATTTTCGATGTCCGCGACCCGTAGGGGAGCGGGCCATTCGAAAATGACCTGCCCACCATGCAT
>JALSKP010000875.1 GCA_026988815.1 Myxococcales bacterium
CACTCGCTATTGTCGAGACAACTAACACAACTATTTTGCGAGGCATCGGTAGCATCGACTAAGCATTTTTCTCCTCCACATTGGGTATTATCGATGCAGGTCGTGCAAAGCTTTTGAGTTGGGTCACATACTTTTCCATTTGAACAATCGCTATCTTGTTCACACTCAGCGCACTTTCCAGAAGAACAAAACGCTTTACCCGCAATATGGGCACATTGGTCGGATGTTTGGCAGGGAACGCATTTCCCAGCATCACAAGTCGATGCGTTGAGATCGGTGCACAACACATCGTCGCTACAAGAAACGCACTTATGGTTTGGCGAACATGCCTGCCCTTGGGTGCACTCGGCGTCGGCAAAGCAGCAATCGGCTAGACCTTCATCTGTTTCTCCATCACAATCATTATCTTTTTGATCGCAAATTTCTTCGCGTGGTATGCACGCGGTCGTACCCGTGGTGTTTTGAACGGTCATATTATTCGAATTTTTCGGCGTTGTCCCAGGACTATTATTATTATTATTGCTAGCCGCACTCGTATTATTGCTTGGCGTACTATTCCCCGTGGAGGTCGAATTATTGTTGGTGTTCCTACCTGGCGTCGTGTCTGTGAAACAACCTGATAATGTAATAAGTGAAATAAATAAAATTTTCTTCATGTTTTCCCCTTTAAAGAATGGGTTGGTTGGCTGGCGAAATGCCAAATATTTGACGGACGATAAACCGTACAAATGAACAAATCAAGTGTTTTTTTCCAATTCTGTTCTCTTAACCTTGCACGGGCCGATTTGAACTAAGAAAACAAAAAAAAGACGGTTATAGCCCTACCGTAGCGGAAGAAAATCATTGACTTTCTCGATGACCGGAGATGATGTTTTTTTCGAAAAAATAGAGGATGCCATCGCAAGGGCTTGGCTAAAAAAGCCCGATGGGCTTGCCATTTTCGTTGTCGTTCGATCCCATTCCGCAGTTCTGGATTTGAAGGGCGCCAGGGGCTCATTTCGCGTCGCACATTCGATCGCGTGAATAAGATCTGTGACGTTTTGAAATCGCTGAGATGGAGCTTTTTCGAGGGTCTTCATAATCACCCCTTCTAAGCGCGGAGACAAGGAAGGGTTCACTTTACTCGGGCGAGTTGGGCTCACGTTAACATGGGCTTTCATCAACTCTCGAACGCCAAGGCCTTCAAAAGGTCGAACACCGCAAATGGCCTCATAGAGCATTACGCCTATCGAATAGATATCGCTGGCCTCACACACGCTCTCTGGGTCTTTGACTTCTTCCGGAGAAATATAGGCCGCCGTTCCGACAATTTTCTTTCGATCCTCAGCTGGAATAGGAAGGTCCGCAAAACGCGCCACGCCAAAGTCAATGATCGTTGCGCGAAAACGGTCGTCTTCACTTTCCTTGGAAATAAGGATGTTGGCAGGTTTTAAATCGCGGTGAATGATTCCACAACGATGGGCATGATTTAGACCGCGAAGAAGATCCACAAAGATCGCCAAGACCTCCGTCTGGGTTGCGATACCCTTGTTTTCTTCCAGCCATTCTTCGAGCGTTACCCCTCGGATAAATTGCATAACAAAGGCCAGATTCTCGCCGTCATCGAGAATGCGATGAAAACTCACCACATTGGGATGATCAAAATCCATCATCATCTGCGCTTCCCTGATAAAACGGGTGCGTTTGATATCGTCGCTAAGGAGGTGGGGGTGGAGGACTTTGATTGCTACGGGTTCAAATGAGGTTTCGTGTCGACCTCGATAAACATAGCTCGTGGCGCCAACACCCGCAAATCCGTTAATCACGTATTCGCCAATTCTATCCCCAAAGCGAAAGCTTGCTTTGGGGTGAGCGGCAGGCTTGCTGGCGTTGTGCCGAGGCTCTCGTCTGATATTTGATTTAGACATTTCGACCCTCCATGGTCAAATCCGCGATTCGCGGGTCTTTTGGACCTTTCCGAAGAAAGGCGGTCCAGACCGGGTGCGTCCTTGCACGTGGTCTGGGAACATCATGATCGCCAGATCGATCGTGTCAAATAAATTTATTGCTTTCAATGACGTGGCCAACACTCCGCCTCTTCGATATATTGAAGCCATGAAAATTACTTTTTTTGGTCATGCTGCCATTGGGGTTGAAACGCTTTCTGGCGAAACGCTCATTTTCGATCCCTATCGTTCTGGAGGTTTTGGTGGGAAAATGGCCTATCGTCCTATCGAAGGAGAATGGGATTGGGTTGTGATAACTCATAATCACGACGATCATGCCGCGATAGACACCCTAAGCGGCGCTCTAAAAAATGACCCGGGGTCCTTGATGGAGGCCTTTCAATGCCAGATTTATCCACTTTCCCATGATGAATACGAAGGCGCTCGATTTGGGGGAGAGGTGGGTGTTAGGATCCTCAACATCGATGGGTTTCGCGTTTGCCATCTTTCTGACGTAGGTCAGGCACCGCCGCCGGAGTGGTTTGCCTCCCTTGACCATATTGATGTTTGCTTTTTACCGGTGGGTGGTTTTTTTACCATTGGTCCTCTTCAGGGCTTGGAGTGGTATCGCGCACTTTCTCCGACCATTCTCATTCCAATTCACTACAAAACGGACTCTGTAGATCTTCCCCTGGAACCGGTGGAGCATTTTTTGTCCTATTTTCCGCCGGATATGATCCACACCTCCTCGGATTTGGAGATTCTAGACACTCAGGATCTGGAGAATCACCAAGGAATCGTGGTTTTAGACGTAAAGAACAAAAAATGAGCGTTGATTTTAAAAATCACCTTGAAACAAAACCCAAAAAAAACGACAATTAATTCTGGGAACAAAATCCCTAACACAGACGTTGAACTATAAAGCGAGATATTCACTGAAGGGTATTTCGCCAAGGAAAGGTCAAGGCTACGCGAAAGAGGTTTAAAAGATGAAACGCCAAGAGTTCGAAAAAGCAGTGCTAAAATTAGCGTTCGAAACAGACACACGTATTACCACTGCATCCATTGCTTATTATTTTGGGATCCCATCCCGAGAGGCCAATGCGCTTTTGAACGAGCTGCTTGAGGAAGGCGTACTGGAATTCGACAGCGATTCATCGGGAAATCTTTTTTATAAAATTGCCAATCATGACGAAAGTGCCCTGCCCTCTTTCGAAACGATTCACAAGAAAGGCGTTGGACAACTTCCCAAAGAAATTACCCAGCTTCCCTCCTCTCGGATGACGACTATCAACGCCTCTGAGGACGTCGAAGCCGTTTCTATCAGAATAAAACCTCGCCCTCTACCTCTCCCAAATTTGCTTGATGAGAGTCCACGTGAAATTGCGAATATGTCGAGCGTACAGATTTCAAACGACCTTCCTCCCGTTCCTAGAACAAAATTTGAGAACATCAAACGTTCTCCTATTAAAAAAGTCATCAACGCGGCGCCTGACGGAAATTTAGGAAGCTTGAGTTCTTTTGTCATCGCTGAAGAAACACGTTGCGATCCTCGTCCAATTGTTTCTCGACGCGCCGAATTGGCCACCTGTGAAGACCTTCCATCGCACCTCCCACAAGCTCGAGAAGCGTGGTTTAGCGAAACCCAGGCCAATGATTCACATGCGATGATCTCGCGCGATCACGGTCACGGATTGATCGAAATCGACAGGCCAGAACACCAGCCTGGTATGGCTCTTTTGTTGAGCCTTATCCTTCCCGGTACCGGACAAATCTACAATAACGAGGTCACAAAAGGCGTGACCATGATGGTCCTATGCTTCCTCCTCTGGTTCGTTCTACTCGGATGGGTGGTTCAAATTTGGTCTATCGTCGACGCGGTTGTCGTGGCCGAAAAAATCAATCGAAAACCGGGAGAAGGCGGTTTAGATCTCGACGCCCAACCCCAAACCTAAGCTTCTCCAAAAAAATAAACCATTTAAAATTCATCATTTCGTCGTTCCTGCGTCAAGAAGGTCCGACTATTGATCTTTATCCCCTGAAAAAGGTATGACCTGCGATCAGAATAATCTGAGCTGGAGTGAGCATGAAATGGGAAAAAGGTAGAAGAAGTTCCAACGTCGAAGATAGAAGATCTCAGGGCGGTCCGCGTCGAGGCGGTGGAGGGATGAAAATGGGCGTAGGCACGATTGTTGTCGCCGCCGTTTTATACTTCGGTTTTGGTGTTGATCCAAGTTTTCTGCTCCAAGGTGGAGCGACAAGTTCAACGCCCGCTCGACAATCAAGTCAACCCGCCCAAAAACGATCTGCAGCCGAAAACAAACTGGCCGACTTTACGACTGTCGTGCTCGCCGACCTTGAAGATACCTGGCATGTGCTTTTTAAACAGAGGGGTATGACCTACAAAGAACCCACATTGGTGCTCTTCACGGGAAGCGTGCGATCGGCTTGTGGCGTTCAAGGCGCTCAAACCGGTCCTTTTTACTGCCCACCCGATCAAAAATTATATATCGATCTCAGTTTTTTTGATGAACTCAGTCGACGCTTTGGGGCGCCTGGCGATTTCGCGCAAGCTTATGTCGTGGCCCATGAAGTCGGCCACCACGTTCAAAATCTTCTTGGAACCAGTGAAATGGTGCATCAAAAACAACGACGCCTTTCAAAAATCGAGGCCAACAAACTATCTGTAAGACTGGAACTCCAAGCCGATTGTTACTCCGGAATTTGGGCTCATCATGCCAAAAACACGAGAAATATTATCGAGAAAGGTGATATCGCCGAAGGATTACGGGCCGCCCAAGCGATTGGCGACGATACCTTACAAAAACAATCCCAAGGTTATGTGGTGAAAGAGTCCTTTACCCATGGTTCATCCAAACAACGCATGCACTGGTTTTCTCAAGGCTTCAAATCAGGAAAAATCGCTGATTGTGATACCTTCTCTTCCCGACTTTAAATCAGAAAAAAACTTAGAGGGAATCGACCCACGCACCCACTTTTGCGCGCTCTAAATCGGTCATATTCGTTTTGTTTGAGAAAGGCATCGAGCGAAGGTCGTAGGCACGTATTTTAATCCTACGGGCGTGCTTTTTCATCTCCGCGTCGGTGTCGAACATGATTCCGTTGGGCGCGACAAGGAAAATATCGTCTGAGGGCGTCTTCGAATGACAGGTCACACAGCGACTCGCAATAATGGCCTTCACTTCCGACATTTTGACCACACCGACCGTTGAACTATCAATGCCCACCTTCTTGGAATGAGAAGGCGAGGTATACCAGGCAAGAATAGAGAGTCCGATAAACATCGCCGGCATCGTCCACGCCCAACTTTTGCTGTTGTGGCGAACGTTGAAATGGTGACGTACAGCAATTGCAAGGGCCGACATCAACGCTAAAACCACCCAGCCATATGCGTTTCCATAGGTTGACGGAAAGTGGTTACTCAACATGATAAAAAGAACAGGAAGCGTGAAATAATTATTATGCCGAGACCGCATGGATGCTTGTTTGGTCTTCCAAAGGTCTGGTTCCTTACCGGCATTTGCCGCATCGACGAGTCGGCGCTGGTTTGGGATAATGACCATGAGGACGTTACCTGCCATCATCGTTCCAATCATTGCACCGATATGAATATAGGCGGCCCGTGGCGCCAAGAATTGAAAGAGAACAAAGGCCATCAAGGTCATGAATCCAAACATGATGGCGAGCATGAGTTTGGGTTTCTTCAGAATTTCTGTTCTACAAAGAAGGTCATAAACGGTCCAAGACAGAAAAAGAGCGCCCAAACCAATCCCGATCGCTGTAGCACTGCTAATATCGGAAACCGCCTTATCGATCATAAATGCCGACGCAT
>JALSKP010000876.1 GCA_026988815.1 Myxococcales bacterium
ATACTTCATGTAAATCGCTCGACCCAGGAGAAGCGTTATGAAAAAAATAATCCCCTTTCTGTTCATTCTACTTTCTACCGTTGCATGCCGGTCCGATATCCGGCCCGACAGCCTCTCAGAAAAAATTCAGCCGAGTCGTCTTGAGGAGGCCAAAGGTCGAACCTTGCTCTCAGAATCTGCGCGTGTGCATGGTGCCGAACGTTTTCGCCAAATAAAAACCTACGACATGCAGATCAATGATCATTGGGTGGGGCTTTTAGGGAGCATTGGAAATCCCTGGCCGGAAAGCTCGGTGGACGGAACTCTGTCTTTTCGAGCCAATAGTTCTGATGGACGAATGACCTTTAGCAATCCCGATTTCAAAGGTTTGGTATGGGGCATTCAATCCATGAAACCCTACACGGTTCAGCCCAAGGCGGCGCCCGAATTTGAAGAAAATGCAGACATCCATTTTATTCTACCGGCACTGCAATACCTGACGGAGTTTATTTTTCGAAACCACGATGAGCATATCGTCTCTTATGCGGGACCGGAAGAGATTAACGGAAAATTGTATGAACGGGTTTTCGTGACGTGGAATTCTTTGGAACCCTCCGATGAACTTGATCAGTACATGGCCTATATCGATCCGAAGACCTTTCGTTTGGAGAAACTCCGTTATACGATTCGCGAATTTGCGGGTTTTGCGGAGGGAACGATTCATTACGAAGATCTTCATGAGATTGATGGTATTTTGTTTTCGTTTAAGCAATCTATAACCTCCGGACATACCGATGCACCGGATGATTTTATCCATCGTGTTCTCGTGGGCCACGTTGCAGTAGACCAGACGCCGGAAGATGCTTTTTATGTTGATAGAAAATGAATAGGGCGGTCATTCTTTAGAAGTGAACCGTTAAGAGGTTGCGCATCGATCCTCGAATTTAGTAAAACGCGATACAATCCTTTGGAAGGCATGTATGACATTTGAAATGACGAATCTTTTCATAATTCTCCGTTGATGGAATTTCGACGATGAAGATTTAATTATATTCAAACACCAGGCCACGGGCGCCAGGGTTCGCAAACTCGTTTCGATCCACCTTCCTTTCTCGCCGGGAATCTATGCATTCCCACGGAGAACGCGGGAACGAGCGCTTTCTACGTCCAAACAAACATGGGTAAAAAGCTAGAGAACGCGTCGCACCGAACCCAAGGATGTTTTGTTCCAGGTCTCCATATTCATGACCAAGCATCTGCAACAATTTGTTTTTCCCAGTGCTTTGCGCGCCTTTTGGGAGAGTTTGCCCTCGTGTATTTCAAGATGCGTGGAAGCCCCCGCGATCGAAAAGTGTGGAAGGGTCGCGTGGAAATAGGTAATTTCACTTACTTGTTTGCTGGAGGTCTTTTAAGATGCCATTTCCGATATCGTAGATCCAACCATGAACCGAGAGGTTTTCACCGGCCCGGCGAGCGTCGCGAACGATGGTGGTATTACAAACATTGGTAACTTGTTCTACTACATTGAGTTCGCATAGACGGTTGAGCTGCTCTTGCTCGGACAAGCCTCGTAGCTCATCGACGTTAAAACGTTCTACGTCTTTGATGTGGCGTAACCAATTATCGATAAGGCCGTGATCGTCACTTCCCATCGCCGAGGCGATACCGCCGCAACCATAATGTCCACAAACGATGATATGATCGATGTTGAGAACCTCGACCGCATATTGCATCACCGATAAACAATTAAAATCCGTATGCACCACCATATTTGCAATATTTCGATGAACAAAAACCTCACCGGGTGGTAAATCTACAATCTGGTTTGCGGGCACCCGACTGTCCGCACAACCTATCCAAAGGTATTTTGGGTTTTGCTGTTTTGATAATTTTGAGAAAAATTCAGGTTCCCCATCCAGCAAGCCCTTGGCCCATTTTTTATTGTTCTCAAATAGATGGTCTAAATCGCCCATGCGTCCTCCGTAGATTCTCTTATACGTCATCATCGGCAACTCGACGACCCCAATCGACAAGTCGCCGGACTTTGGTAGACTTACCAGGCCTGCGACAAAGCGAGGCTGGATAGTATTATGACTGAAAAACCACCAACGAAGGGAAAACGTTTTTTTCGAATTGCAAAAATGACCGCAAAAGTGGCCGGGAATTACGCGAGCTCAAAAGCAAAATCGGTCTTCAAAAATAAACAAGACTCGGCCTCGCTGGCCTTTGCCACCCACCTTTTGAACGGCGAGTTGATCGCCAAAGAATTGGGACAACTCAAAGGGGCGGCGATGAAGGTTGGACAAATGGCGTCTTTGGCGGGCGACTATCTACCGCCGGAAATGATTGAAAAATTAAAAACCCTTCAGAACGATTCGCCGCCCATGGACTACAGTGTTGTTGAGGCACAAATTGAATCCGAACTTGGCGCCCTACCCGAACGCCTTTTCGATAGCTTCGATGAAGTCCCTTTTAAAGCGGCCTCGATAGGGCAAGTTCACCGGGCCACTTTAGACGGCCAAGAACTTATCGTAAAAATCCAATATCCGGGCGTGGATGAAAGTTGTGATAGCGATCTTCGACAAATGCGACGTATTTTTAAACTCGCTGGTTTCGCTTATGAGAAACGTATTGTCGATGAGATGTTTGAAGAATTCGGTCGAATGCTTCACGAGGAACTCGACTATACCAACGAGGCGCAAAATATCCGGAACTTTCGTGAGCAACACGCCAACGATAGTTTTGTCATCATTCCGCGCGTCATCGGGGAACGCAGTTCAGGACGTATTTTGACTATGAGCTATGAAGAAGGTCTCACCGCCGAAGAGGTTCGTGACACCCTTAGTCCTGCGGAAAGAAACCGGATCGGGGAAAATATTTTCAAATTATTTGGACGAGAATTTTTTAGAGACCGACGGATCCACGCAGATCCTCACCCCGGTAATTTCGCCTTTCGCGCCGATGGTAGTATCCTCCTTTACGACTTTGGATGTGTGAAAGAAATCCCCGAAAAATTTATTCGCTCCTATCGAGATCTCATCGTCGAAGGTTTGGCGATGCGCGCAGACCACATCGATACCATCATGTTCGATCTAAACATTCGAAAAAAAGGAAGCGCACCGATAGAGAAAGAATTTTACCAAGCCTTCATCGACGCCGTGGTTCCGGAACTGACGGGCGAACATCTCTATGATTATTCGACATCGAATCTCCATCAAAAAATGAAATCGATTTTCCCTCAAGCCCGTCGAAAAATGTTCTCCTTCCAACCCAATCCCGAAATTGCTCTGGTTGATCGCCTGCTCCTTGGTGTACACAATTTGTTTCGAATTATCGGTCCGGAGTTCGCCTGGCGAGAACTCATCGAAGAACAAATCGAATACGTGAAGTAATATGAAAGTGAATCCAAAATCGGAAATGTTAAGACGTGCAATGAGTGATTTTTGGTGGACGCCTGACATCGTCTCGGTGCTCGACGAGGACCTGGCGACAATCACGCATTGCCCGATTGATGAGCGGATTTTTAACCAAGTCGTGCCCCACGCGCCGATTCCGCAAACCAAACAATTCATCGAACGTATCGCTGAGCTCCACCCCGGTGTAAGCCGGTGGGTGTGCACCGAAGTCTGCGACCATGGTTTATTCTCCCTCCTCCAACGCTACGGATATAAGGCCGAAGAGGAACATGGCGGTTTTGTCGTCGACGTGAATAGCTTAGGCGATACTGAGACGGACTTTTCTATTTGGACGGTCAAAAACATGACAGCGATGAAGAGAATGTATGAACTTCGGATCGATATTTTCGGGGGAATCTTTCCCTCAAACGAGGAACAGCTAGCCTTTGAGCTCGCCCATTGTACCGGGGAGAAACCCAAAGTGGACAGGTTTGTAGCCGAGATCAACGGCGTCCTTGCCGGTACGGGTAGCATTACTTATTTCGAAAATTTAAACTTCGCCTTTATCTGGGCCGGTGGTGTAAAAGAAGATTTTCGAGGAAGAGGATTGTATAAGGCTTTACTAAGTGCCAGAGCCCAATCTTGCCGTGATAGAGGTATTCAATACATGGGACTCTACGCACGTGACAACACCTCAGCGCCTATTGTGGCCTCCCAAGGATTTGAAAAAGTGGGAACGATGGTTTCTTACGAAAGAACGAGCGCTCCCAAATAAATTAGTTTTGAGGGGGTGTTCGTTTTCTTTTTCGTAACACAAAGAAGGCCAGAACAAGAAGACCCCAGCCGCTTCTTTTCTGAAAAGGGGTCGTCGAACATCCGCCATTTCCGCCGGTAACCAATGTCGAACCTTGGCTTAAGGTCCCCATATCAGCCTCTCCCATATCGGGTCTTCCAGGGTTGGGTTGGTCACCGCATTCAGGATGTCCATCGCCATCAATATCGCTAAAGTCTTCTACTAAATCGCCATCACAATCCTGGTCGATTTGGTCGCATATTTCTGCTGCCCCTGTATAGATCATATCGTCTAAGGGTTTACAATCTGTCGCGTCCGGATCGCCGTCGTTGTCATCATCGAGATCGCAGGCATCGCCCTCCTCGTCGCCATCAAAATTCTCCTGGTCGGGATTAGTTAGCGTCGGGCAATTATCGTCATTATCAAAGACGCCATCGCTATCGCCATCAACCCGAACGAGAATTGCATCGGCCATCACAGTCCCCGCTTGTCCGCCCTCAATGGGGTCTTCCCAAGAGGCGCTATTGAAAACTTCTTCGCCGTCTTTCATCGTCCCTATGCGCGCATCGATGAGAATATCAACCGATCCGCCTTGAACAATTTTTACATTTTTTATTGTAATGAGCGTCCCGTTTTGTTGAGAATTTCCGCCGGCAGCATCCACAACCGTGATGTTATCCGCCCATGCAATATCGTCCTTTACGATGACCGTGGCGTCCTCATTTCCGGTGTTTTCTAAATGTATTTTATAGCGAATCACATCACCGGGAGAAGCAATCCCATCGCTATTTTGATCGAGTGATAAGGATCCGCTTTTCTTTGAATTCTGCGTTAAAATGGGATCGAAAAGATCCACGCCAACGACGTTTACGGCTATCCAAACCTTGTCCGCGCCCGCCGAGATTTCAACATCGACTTGGGTATCGCCAGGACTTAGCGCGGCACTAATATCAAACTGATCGATATCCACGCCAATCACGCCCGTCTTTGGAGGATTGGTCGTATTGATCGTTTGATTGAAAGGATTGTTGGCTGGATTGTTCGCGTCCTGAAGAACGATCGGACCGAGGGGCCCAGGCATACCGTCCACAAAAACAGCCTCGCGTCCTGCACCACCCAAATCTCCTTCCAGAACATAATAGGTTAAGTCGCCCGCTGGCGTGGATGCGACATTAATATTTGATAAAGAAATCGTATGGGTAGCTTGAACCAGTTCTATCAAACCGTCGTACAAGACGACGCGACGAGGCGCCAAACTTGCTTCTTCAAAAACGACGACAAGGGCGGCCGATGCGTTGTCGCTAAGATTATTGGTATAGTTTCCCACATAGTCATCAATGGTAAATTCGCCTACAAACTTTCCATTTAGGATCTGAGTCACTTCAGTTCGGCAAATCCATTGGTCGATTTTATTTGAACTCGAATCGGAACAATAACAAGTATCCGCGTTTACTTTTAGGACCGATCCCTCAGGGGTTGTTAGGGTAATTTCCTCATCGGCGCCGCCGGACTGGCAGGCTCCATTTTCCTGAAGCCGCGATCCCCCCCAATACAAAAATGCATTTTTCAAAGT
>JALSKP010000877.1 GCA_026988815.1 Myxococcales bacterium
GGCCCTCGCGGTTTTATTCGCCTGAACTTAAAAAAGAAATTCTAGAAATTTGCGAACAGCTGCATGAGCAAGGTTGGACTCGAAAACAAGTTCAAAATGTGTTGGGCGTTGGATATCAAAGTATCGAGGGTTGGAAAAAGCCGAATGTAAGAATTCGAAAAGTTCAAAGCGCACAGTCGTCGATGAGCTTAATTTCACCAAGCGGCTGGGAAGTGAAAGGCGTCAGTTTATCCGATTTGAAAGTCCTTCTTTCATGAATTTCAACACGCTAACATCGCGCGTTTTTGCTTACCCTTCGCCGGCCGACATGGTGCCCGCGAAGCTTGGGTATTTACGAAAAGGTTTCATACAGCGGAGCTGCACCAACGACGGTCTTTACGGTTTGGTCGTTGACGGTCTCGATGAAAACCCGTTGTCGGGCGATCTTTTCCTATTCGTAAATCGAAATCGGAACCGAGCAAAAATCCTACTTTGGGATGGCACTGGGCTTTGCATTTTCCAGAAACGTTTGGAACAAGGTCGCTTCGCTAAGCTTTGGCGCAACACGAAAAATGTCACTCTTAGTCATTCCTAACTTTCTTTTTTCCTTGAGGGTTGTGAACTTATTGGCGCTCAAAAACTGTCCCCAGATAGCGTCAGTTTTTTGTAAACTTTTCTACTTAACGCTTCAATGAAAACGCGTTTTGGTGTAACGTTTTCACATGGAAGCTGCACCTGAATTCAAAAATGAAAGCCAAGAAAAACTCGCATTACTCGCGACACTTCAAGGTAAAGAAATTGAAAGCCTGCGTCCCCTACGGTTTTTGCGGCGAGGCACAAGGCCACACCGTACTCGATTTCTCCAGTCGGATGCCGGTCTTTGTAGGGCGTGGCCTCGTGCCTCGCCTGGGTCATCCCTTGCAGGTGCTGCAGAAGTATAGTTGGTTTTCGAATTTATCATCCCTGTTTATTTTGCGGCGAACTGTCAGATGAAGCCTTCCATCAAGAAGTGATCCTCGTCGAACAACTTAAAGCCGAAACAGCGCACATTGCGCCAACACTATTCAAGAAAAAACCGAAAATCAAAAAGCTCAAAAAAGGGCATGGGCCAACCGAACAGACGCGTCTAGAGCACGTCGAAGAGGTTTTTCATTTAGACGCGCCGGACCAAATGTGCCCGTCTTGTGGCGGCGACCTCGAAGAATGGGAAGGTCAATTCGAAGGTGCAGACCTTATTGATGTGGTCGAAAAAATATATTTAGTGAAAAAAATAAAGCGCCAAAAATATCGATGTAATGGTAAAAATTGCAATCATATCGAAACAGCTTTAGGACCCGACAAGGTCGTCAAAGGCGGACGATATTCCGTGAATTTTTCGGTGGATGTAGCGAGTGAAAAGTACACCAATCACATGCCGCTGGAACGTCAAACGCGCGCGATGAAGCGTTTGGGATTAAAGGTGAAATCACAAACGCTTTGGGATCAAACCCAAGCGTTGGCCAAACATTTGGTACCGAGTTACGACGCTTTGCATGCGCATATTTTGGAAAAGAAGATCGTCGGAATAGATACGACAAGCTGGCCAAAACTAATGAAGAAAACGCAAGGAACCAAGCCTTGGCAAATGTGGTCGCATACCTTGGGTGGTCAGCACGCGTGACGAGCGATGATGGGATTTACCATTCGATTCGTAGTGATAAAGGAACGAAAACGTGCAACGAAATATTAAAGGATTTTCGCGGCATCGTAATTGGCGATCAAGCGCAAGCGCAAACGCATTATGCCGCTCAAAAAGAGTCGGCCCGAGAAGGTCCGGGGTTTAAATTCGCGGGATGTTGCACCCGAGGGCATAAAGGCCCATGTTTTTCGACGATTTCGAGATGCTGCCAAAGATTTTCCAAATCAAGCGAATCCTGTTTTAGAAATGATTAGTAATTTGTATCGTGTGAAATACGAACTTGAAGGAGAAGCGCGTCAAAAAGAGTGGGGAAACATAATTAGTAAACTCTTTTCCTATTTATTAAATTTAGCGCGGCGTCGGAAATCAAGTTTACAAGGCGCGATTAATTACACTTTGAATGCAAAAAAATCGCTGATCTTATTTTTGACTGACGAAACGATTTGGTTGGATAATAATCTTACCGAGCGTATTGCGAGGACCGGTGATCGGTCGGAAAATCACTATGGCTCGAAGTCGGTGAGGGGAACAAAAGTGGCCGCCATCTTTTATTCGCTGGTCGAGACCGCAAAACACATCGGTGTAAATCCGACAGATTATCTTAAAGAGGCCGCTCGGCGAGCGATTGCCAATCCTGGACGTGCGTTTTTACCTCACGAAATGCTCATTTGATTTTTAGACGGGGCAGGGCGAGGATTTACTATTGAACCGTACCGGATCTATCTTCGAACTTTGACCAGGCACAAATTCGATTGGCATCTGAGGCAACACGCAATCGATGCCCGGTTACCAGTTCAACCGTATTATCCCGTTTATTGGGAGTGTTCACGATAGGTGAAAGAATGGAGGTGAGATCGTTGTGAAAAGGATCGCCAATTGCGGCTTTTGCAAGTTGACCCCACGTCAAACGAGAGCGGTTGTGTTGTTGAAAATCGATAAACCCGGACTCGGGAAATAGTTTAAGGTGGCTCGATCTCCGGGGATTTCGCTTTGGCGAGCTTTGAGTTGGGATGGGCTACAGGCCTCGGTTTTTGTTTGCTTGAGCTTGGCCCAAGCGCAGGTCGTTTTATCATCGGTCTCATCGGGATCACCGACCGGTTCATCCAAGGTAAAACAAGATGCGTTCTCGTCTTCTTGGCAATCGACGTTTTCTTTGGGCGATGCGCCGTTAGTTTCTAAAGGATAACGCGCCGATATTTCACCCGGCAAAAATTGCGTCGTATTATCGAAGGGGCCCAAAGGACCTACCGAAAAGTATTGAAATTCAAACGAAGGTAGCGTTAGACTTTGTGTATATAAATTACCACCGCCAACGAGATCGCCTCCGTAATGTTGCGTTGTAACTCTGTCGTAGGCACCTGCCGGATCGGCGTCATAGGTGCTAAATAATTCCAACTTTCCGTTACGTTGGACCGATATAATATTATCGGCGATGGTCGAGATATAATTTTGACGGATGAATTCTGCTTCCATACAGGGATTGCCACCGCGTGAAGAATTGAACCCAACGCTGTTGCATGAAACTTCGGTCAGGGTAGAACAGCCGATAAAGATTCCCAGATAATTTTTCCATTTCCGTCGCAGGTTCACATGATGGTCTTCCCAGGAAGAAACCGATGAACCAAAAACTTGTGGCCATTGGTAATTATATTCGTAGGTACGCGCCTCACCCGCTTGTTCACGGTTCGCCCATTGGCTATTATCAATTCCGCGCGATAGATTGGTGCCGTCAGGAAAAGTTGATCCACCACGTTCTACCTTAACCAAGAAGGACTCGTTGAGTCGCATCGGGAATCCGTCAGGACCCAAAGTGGAAGGACGTTCATAGTTATAATCAATGTGAATATCGGTTGGGCCGGTCACGGACTCTAACAATCCGAAATCCACATGAGGGATTTCGTCGGATGGGGTATTCTGATTGTTATACGTAAACTGAAGAGAGCGCCCTAGATTATCGCGAACTATTTTTGGTCGAAAGCGTATCGATCCCGTTGGAAGTTCGGGAAAATATCCCGTTCTAAAAATTTTTGCGATGTAGATACGCGCTGATTGTAAACGCTGCGAATACCCAACCGAATTTAAACCATCGAGCCCTTCGTAGGGTTTGGGTTGAGCGTTCAAAACCGAGTCACCAGGAAGAGAAAAAGGTTCGTGGTTGGGATTGGTTGACGGCTTTTTCCACCCGTCTTTATTGAGATCAGACGGCGCTTGATCGTTGAACATGTGCGCCAACATTTCACATAAGCGAGGGTCAAAAGAATTATCGTTTCTCCAGAAATCCTCGGAGTCAACTTTTGCTTCCTCTATTTCTCGAAAACAATAACGTCGGTAAAGAAGGAAAGCGGGGGTGGCTTCATATTGCACACTTTTCCAATTGCCGAATCGATCGCTATCCAAGGTAAGGTAACCATACTCGTCAAAACGACGAAGATCGCCCTCGAGGGAGGTCATTAAATAGCCGCCTGTAATCAGTGATTTAATATGATCAAATCGTCCCGCCTGGGGTTTGAAGATTTGGTCACCGGGATCCCAAATATAGAGAAACTGATTTCCAAGACCATCGTGATACATCAAACACGTCGCTTTTGGATACCATTGCTTACAATAGGGGCTTGCCCACGAGGGCGCTGTTTTTGGTTTTAAGGGTTCCAGACGCACTTCCCAATTGTGGGTCCAATTGCAGGAGGGTTTCGCATCTCCCGGAGATATTTGAGTGACGTTTGACGTTGTAGAAAATGGTCGGGACAATGTTAAACCAATAGTCAGGAAGGGCATCTTAGAACACCAAAATCTATTGAAATTTGCCAACGCCTGCAAAACCAAAAATAGTAAGTATTCTTACTTGTTTAACCATGTGATATATACTTTTTCGTTGTCATCCGCACGGATAACAACCATACGATAGAAGGTATTCTGAAACACGCTCCGTATTATATTTTCTTTGTCCTTCACGCAAGTTCGTTCGTTTTCGTTTTCATAACAATAATAATTTTTCTTAGCTAATTCGACAATCGATTTGCCGAACCAAAGGTAGGGACGCATCCTTTTTCCGTCCAACTTATCAATATAAAATCCTTCCCCAAACTCTCGAATGGAATAGCGCCCATCAGGGTTTTCGAATGTTTTAACAATGTATCCTCCTTTACGAAAAACCATATGAATCTTTGTACCCCTATATTGAAAGGTCTCAGGATCAGATCCGAAAACTTTCATCTTCTCTTCTAATAGAAGCCAATCCCCCAAGGAAAGGTAGTCCAAAATCGGAAAGAGTTCGTTCACGGATTGTCCCGTAAAATAACCGGTGTTTCTTCCCTTAATTTTTTTAATAACGACAAGGCTTCGATCTTTTCCGAGGAGCATCTGTTTTTTCGTATTTTGCTTTCGCAAAAATTTGCCATTCTTTTCAAAAACATATTCACTTCTATCCGTAAAATTTACGATAACCTCATCTCCTCTTAGGTCTATTTTCCGGCGCCTATCGAGAGGGTTCTTCGAGTACAAATCGACGGAGGGAGTACAGTTAGAACTTCCTTCAAACAGATCAAATCCGTTCTTTGGCAGGGCGAGTGCTCGACATGGTGTTCTCCGGAAAGACTTAAAATAATGAGTAAGTTTCTTTTTTGGAGCCCAATGAATAACAAGACGATCCGCGTAAAACACCCACAAAAAACGGTCTACAGGAAATAGGAATTTGGGAGTTCCGGGTAGTTCTTCGGCTTTTTTCATCCATGGTTGTGTGTGGTCTTTGATTACAAGGTGTTCGGTACTTTTAGATCGTTCTTCGTTCATATTTCCGCGATTTGAAACACAAGAAGGTAGCGCGAAAAAAAAGAACACGAAAAACAATTTACTTATATCTAAAACACTGATATTCAACGCGAGCATTTGACCGCCGAAAAAGGTAGAGAGCTGATGATCAAAACATCAAAACATCAATATTAATCTTGGGTTTGGCTTTCGCAGGCTGTTCCGAAAATAAGTCTGCCGAAAAGGTTTTAACGCAGAAACAGAGCGTTGTATTTAATCTATTTAATGTTGACCAAGCTCGTGGAAGTCTCG
>JALSKP010000878.1 GCA_026988815.1 Myxococcales bacterium
CGACATGTATTGTCAAATATCATTAGTTTTAATCCCATGTTTTATATCATGCGGTTATTTCAAAAAAAAAAACACTCAAAGTTGAATATTTTTAGAGATGAGAGGTCTCTGTAACGAACGGACTTTGGAACAAGGCTTTCCTCATGAAAAAAATCAGCATTTTTATTTTTCTTACTCTCTTTTTGGCGGCTCCCACTTTGTTCGCCCAGACCCACCGATTAAAGAAGAAACAAAAACGAGGACATCATCGAACGACGCAGCGTGTTAAAAAAGTAAAAAAAGTTAAACACGTAAAAAAAGTTAAACAAGTTAAACGCGTCAAACACGCGAACTCGCGTGTTAGACATCAAACGCACTCACGTCGAAAGGTGGTACGTCATAGGACAAGCCATCATCGTAGCCATCCACAACGACGCGTTGTAACGCGTGTTCACCATAATCATCATCCTCGCCGAGTACGTGTCGTTCATAGCGTTCATTACGAAGGATGTGGACATCACTATGATTGGGAGTCGGCCGAAGCATTCGCAGATGATTTTTTAATGCCCGGGCTAAACTGCCCCTACCGTACACGTGAAGTATCGTCAGGAAATGCACAATGGTGCCAGACAAGACGAGGCGTCCGACATGGTCCTTATAAGAGATGGAATCGATACGGTTCCTTGATGGTGAGCGGACATTATTATTACGATGAAAAAGACGGCGATTGGACACAATACCACGCCAATGGTTACGTACATCGGGAATATGAATACGATCATGGTTCTCGGTGCGGGACATGGTCCTCGTGGGATAGAGAAGGTATAGTGATTTCGGTTATTCTCCAGTAGTTGGCACTCTTTCTTAAGTAATAAATAATCGGTGAGAAAAAGATCTTGCCTTTGTTTTTGAGGCGTTTAATTTTTGGAAAACGCATCTGGAGTTCCCAATATGTCTACCGATTTAGTTCCCCTCGAAACGCAGAGTCCTCACAGTCAGATCGTTGCGATTTTATTGTGTTGGTTTTTGGGCATTTTTGGTGTCCATCGCTTTTACGTCGGGAAAACACTGACAGGTTTGCTCCAACTATTCACTCTAGGCGGCTTTGGGATCTGGTCATTCATCGATCTTATCATCTTGGCGCTCGGAAAATTTCGAGACGGAGAAAATCGTATTCTCGGTCCTGTGAACATGGAAATGCGACGACTTTCGCCACCTTCTCGCCCGATTCCGGTACAAGGCAGACTTGAGCATATGCCCAAGAATCCTGGATACAACGATGCGGAATTGATGCGTGATCCTTTGGAAGACAAATTTGACCAACTAGAAAAAGATTTACGTGATGGAACGATTTAAAAAAACGCTGTTTTTCCTAAAACTATCGAAAATAAATGATCATTTCATAAGATATTAATTTGCCTAATTCGAGGTCTCGGGATAAATAATCCGCGTGACATATAACTACCCCTCATGGAGAACATGATGAACTTGTCAAAATCAATACTTTCTACTCTCGCGCTTCTTTTGATCACCGCTCTCTCTGGAACAGCTTTCGCGCAATTGAAAGCCAATCCTGTTTACGGTCAACGTAACCTTACCAACGCAAAGAACAGCGTTGAGATAATCGCCGGGCCTTTGGGTAATTACGGCGGCGGCGGTCTGGTTGTCACAGATGGTGCCGAAATCGGACTCGGTCTCAATTTAGGCGCGGCATACGGGGTCAACAACGACCTTTCGATTGGTGCAATGGCCGCTCCACTCACCATCACTCCCGATTTTAGTTATAATAACCCCACACTTTTCGGGAAATACCGTTTTCTACATGGATCATTCGAGGCTGCAGGTGCTTTAGGGCTTGTGATTCCAGTACAGAGTGGATCTGACTTCGGAATGGCGATTAGCGTTCCAATGAGAAATCGTGGCACGCTTCGTTTGGACGTCATTCCGACTTTAAATTTAGCGTTCGCAGATTCTGTAGCAACAAGTGTTGCGGTTCCGATTCATGCTTTTTACAATATTCAGCAAGATCTTTTTGTTGGATTGGTGACGGGACTAAATTTCGTGAACGATTTTAATACCATCTCCGTTCCATTAGGAATCGGCGCAGGTTATACCCTTCAAGCGCCAGAAGGTCCGATGCTCGATCTTACGGCGACATTTACCGTTCCAGGATTCGTTTCACAGCCGGATCCGATTGGCTCGAGTTTCGTCGTTGACTCAGGATGGGCCATCGGTCTAGGCGGTTCGTACCACCTTTATCTCTAAGATTTAAAGTTCTAAATCACACGTCTCATCGAGGCGTTTTTTTTGGCCCCCGTCACACTCAAAGTAAAAGAATGAATTGTAAACACGCAGTCATATTAGCCGCAGGATTGGGGAGTCGATTGGACGCGCCGGAAGGCCATAAACTTCTTGCCGTCATTGGTGAACAAAGCTTGCTTCAACACCATTTGGATGGATTCTCCGAAATGGGCGTTCAAAAAGTCGTCATCGTTTCGGGTTATAAAGCCCAAGACCTCAATGCCGCCGTACTCGCCTATGAAAGCGATATTGAAATCGAGGTGGTCATCAATCGCGATTATGAAAAGTCCAATGGTTTGTCCGTGCTTTCTGGAGCCTCCATGATTCCTGATGAACATTTTTGGCTGACCATGGGCGATCATTATTTCGAGCCCAGATTCTATTCAGCGCTTCATACTTACTCGCCGGCGAAGGGGATTGAAGGAATGCTCGTTGTGGATCAAAAACTCGATACAATTTATGACATGCCAGACGCCACCAAGGTTCGTTTAGATGGAACAGGAAAACTTGAGGCGATAAGCAAAGAAATCGCGCCTTTTGACCTTGTTGATTGTGGGATGTTTTGGGTAAAGGGGGGATTTTTAAAGACTTTGGAGCGAGCGCTCAAGTTGAGTGGGGATTGTTCCACATCAGATGCGGTGAAGGGACTGAGCGCGAAAGACCAATTCGAATTTTGGGATCTCGGACATCACTTATGGCAGGACGTCGATACACCCGGAGCTCGACATCATGCCGAGAAAATCAACGCTGAGATCGTTCGCTAAATCTTCAGAATATGCTACAACTGGGCGAACTCTGGTACGGAAAAATTGTGTCAAAAACCATAGCCCTTATTTCAGATTTTGGTCATAACGATGCCTTTGTTGGGATCATGAAATCGGTGATGAAATCGATTAACGATGATGTTTTTTTCATCGATCTTTGTCATGAAGTCGCGCCTCAAAACGTCCTTTCGGGAGCATATACGCTTGGAACATGCGCGAAGTTTTTGCCTAAAAATTCTATTGTATTAGGGGTTGTGGATCCAGGTGTGGGAACGGATCGACAAGCGATCGTCGTTGATTGTGGAGACTTCATGCTTGTGGGACCTGATAATGGCCTGTTCTCGATGGCCTATGATGTGAGCGAACCCAAGCGAGCGTTTGTTTTAGAAAATAGCGATTATTTTTCGGAGGTCATTTCTTCCACCTTCCACGGTAGAGACATTTTTGCTCCTACGTGTGCCCACTTGGCTGCGGGCGTGGATCCTTCCGCTTTTGGTCCGGAAAAAGCAATTGCCGATTTACATCGTTTCTCCGAAATTGGCCCACTGATTAAAGACGAGGGAATCGACTGCCGCGTTATCCACGTCGATGGTTTTGGCAATGTTTCGACCAATCTTTCCCAAGAGACGCTCAAGTCTTTGGGACGAGAGGCCCTTGGCGTTCAGATTCACAACGTTTTTGCACCTTTCAAACAAACCTTTGGGGATGTCGCCTATGGCGAGCCGCTTTGTTATTTTAGTAGCATGGGATTTCTAGAATTAGGCATTAGAAATGGTAATGCAGGATTAGACTACAAAATTAAACAAAGAGACACCATTCGGGTTAAAACCAAAGAATGAGTATTTTCAATAAAGACCTCTCAAATTACTAAAAAAAAAGTTTTACTTAGGGTAAGGTCCCCTGGTTAATTTTTATAAAAGGAATTATTTATGTTCAAGCATATTATTTTGGCTATATTATGTAGCGTTACACTTGCTTCCACGGCGCAATCCCAAACCTTATCGAATAGTTTTGATAGAAATGAGAGGGGCGTCAGCGCTACACTTATTGGTTTAGGAAACGTCCACATCAGTAAAAATGGAAAATTCTCGATTATGCCCACAGAGTCGTGGTCGCTTTCGGGTTCCAAACAGAGTTCACCCTTATGGGCCTTTTCGGCATCTTATTTAGGGACCTCAAGAGGAAATGGTGAAATGTCGGTCGGAGTAGCCAACGAATTTTCGGTGGATAAGAACAAGGTGAGCATCGTCTTTCCTCATTCGATTTTGAAGTACGACCGGCTGGGATCACAAATCGAACAACTCATCGTTATCAACGATTCGCCCGCCGGAAAAGGCGACTTGAAGGTGGGGTTTAAACTATCATCAGGATTGAAATATCAACTCGAAAAAGACGGTGGGTTTTCGGTTTCTGATAATACCCAGCAGAGAATTCGATTTGGTGGACTTACTACACATGATGCATCGGGAAGAATTTTACCCTCCCATATCGAGCTTTCGGAAAATAGGGTTCGTTACGTCGTTGAAGATGAAGGCGCTGTTTTTCCAATAACGATTGACCCTTTGGTGAGTCAGCCTACGCTTTTGGTGGAAGGGCAAAACAATGGTGAATTCGCCGTCTCGATGGCAACTTTAGATATCAACGGCGATAATTTCTCCGACCTTATTATCGGCGAGGATCGCTTTAGTAATGGTCAAAACGTGGAAGGGAAAATTTATCTCTTTCTCGGCTCCGCGAATGGTTTGGCCGCGACCGCTAAATGGGCGATGGAGTCTGATGAAGCAAATTCAAAATTTGGTGCTACGGTTCGTAATATCGGTGATATCAATGGTGATGGTAACCAAGATTTTGCCGTCGGCGCTGAGCTTTCTAGCAAAGGAACGCCTTTTGGCGGACAAGTTTCGGTTTTTCTTGGCGACGACGTGGCACCCGGTATGCCGGTTTGGCAAGCCGAGGGAACGACGTCGATAGAGATTTTTGGAGCCGACATTGCAAGTGGTGATTTCAATTGTGATGGCATTATCGATATCGCTATTTCAAGTGAATTCTTCAACGATGGCGGGACAAAAAATGGTCGTGTACAAATTTATAACGGTAGCGCGGTCATCCCCTATTTTGCGAGCGGCAGTTCCTTTTCTAAAACCTTTGCCAATAAATCCCAAGGTGGAACGGCCTTAGTCGCGGCGAATATCAATGGTGATTCTGGTCCGAATACAAATAAGGCGTGTATGGACTTAATTGTTGGCCGCCCAAGGAGCAATTCAGGCGGAAATTTTGAGGGAGGATTTGATATCTTCCTCGGCACAGAAACGGGACCGTCAACGACCCCGAGTCGCTCCTACGAGGGAAACAAGGCCAATGGCCGAACAGGCTTTGATATTGTTACAGCTGATTTCGATAAAGATGGCTTCGACGATTTGATTGTCAGTAGTTACAAAGCGGACTCTGCGATGTTTGTTGGCGCGGGCATGTTGACCTTGTATAAGGGCAACGCGACCGGAATGCTAACGCCCTCCTGGGAAGTTCTAGGGGATAGTTTAAAAATTAGCCTTGGTTATTCGCTCGCGGTGGGGGATTTTGACAATAACGGTTTCGTGGATGTTGTAGCGGGCGCGCCTGGTGCACTCGGTGACGATACGATTG